>JAGXSM010000037.1 GCA_018333725.1 Melioribacter sp.
CCCGCAGTCGTTATCTAATCCTATTACTGTTCCGTAAACACTAAACAAAAAAAAGAACATGAACAGAATTGTTACTGCAACAAGTGTTTCTTTTACCCTTATTCTTAACAGCAGCATAACTCCAAGTGTTAGCTCTAATATTTGTAATAGAGTAGCTGCAACAATCTGAAGTTCTTCACTTACATTTATAACTGCTTTTATTGTCTCAAGCATAGGTTGGGGATCCAGTACTTTACTTAATCCGGAAAAGAGAACCACAAAGCTTATTCCGTAATAAGCAATTTGATATAAGAGCAATTTGTAGTTCTTTAAGTAACCAGTCATGTTGTATGCTATTGTAGACATAATAATTGTAAAGTATTTATTAAAAACTGGTATAAATGTACAACATGAAAACACTGAAAGTCATCAGTGTTTACACTGATTTTTCTAGGTGTCCGCACTGAATTTTCTAGGTGTGCACACTTAATTTCCTAAGTGTAGTTGTAAAATATTAAGATTAACGACTTAAAACCGTGCTTTGGTATAATTATTGTTTTTTTAAATAATTTACTTTTTAGAAGATTGTTCTTGAGTGTTTAGCTTATTCTTATAAGCCAGGATAAACTTTCGAAGTTCTTTTACATTCGGTAAATCCAGCTTTTCTTTTATGTTGTAAAGGTAAGATTCAACTGTTCTAATACCTACATACAACAGCTTACTAATTTCTTTATTGGTTTTCTGCTGCAATAATAACTGCAAGACTTCCTGCTCTTTTTGAGTTAATAGTTTATTTATTTTTTCATCTAGATTCTCATAATTCATTAATACCTGTGTTTGTTTCAAAACTCTATTTTTTTTATCCGGTCCCAAATATGCAATTATCAGATTAAGAGCGGTAAATAATAAAAGCCAGTATGGTATTGACACAGTAAAAAAATAAATGTTGGTATAGTAAAGGTAATTATAGAATATTAGCGCAACATTAGTAATTATTAAAGGGATTAAATAATAATAAAGAAATCCTTCTTTTCTAATTGAATCTACAAGTGAATGCACAAAATAAGCTGTTAAAAATGAAAAAATTATTATTAATGAAATTAAGATGGAGTTTTCATCCGTGTTTATTAATAAATAAAACAGAGGAAAAGATAAAGCGCCAATCTTACTTAATATTCTCATCCCTGGAAGAAAAGGGATTAATATTAAATGAGAGAATAAGTAATATTCTTTCCAGGGAAGATGAATTTCAAAAACTCTACCCAAAATAATTATTAAAGTGTCGATTAATAATAATATAAAAAAATAGTACCGAAGACTATGATTACTGAATCTAATCAACGGTGCTAAAGAAGAAACAATCATGATCAATACTAATATACGAGCCATATTAATTGGATTTACTTTTAGAAAATATAATGAAAAATTATAATTATTCTAATATTGATTATCTCGGTGTGTTTTTATTTACTAATACGGCAGACACCGCTAAAACTGCAGTAGCGGCAGACCAAATGTTCTCGGTCTTCATGGGGTGAAAGCCCGAATTTTCCCTGACTAATTTGATAAATGTATTTTTTAATGTGATTAAGAGTAGATGAAATCAACTGCTCAGAAGTCTTAATTTCTTTATCACGTATTGAAACCGGTTTCTTCCCGAAATCTTCAACAGAATATTTGAGAGAGTATATAATCATTTGATCGGGCGAAAACGTTTTATTGAATTTTCTTTTAAGAAGTTCAGAAGCTGCGAACAAATAAACAGGTAACTGAAGCGAAATACCTTCCTTCAATTCTCTGAATGCCGGTTTTTTACCGCTCAGTTTATAATCAACAATATTGAATGAGGAGTTATCACGCGATATATCGATCCTGTCAATTTTACCTTTCAGTTTTATTCCGTCAATTTTAATCGGTGCGTCATTACTTAATTGCGAATCCGAATTTTCATCCCTTATTGATCCGAACCTGACTTCGAAATAATTCGGGTAATACTCATTATTGTTTTCTGCTTCATATTCAATAAAGCGGTTCAGAATCGATTCCCTTTCCTTACCACCAATTCCAAATATTTTTTCCTTCTCGTAAAATGTTACGGGCGATTTGAATGCATTCTGAGAAATTTTTTCTTCAGCAATTTCCCGAATAATCTTCTTATACAAAACTAAAGAAGCTTCATCAGCTTTGTCTAATATTAAATTACGTTTCCCTAACTCAGTATAAAAACTGTAGAGAATGTTATGCAGAATATTTCCCATCTCTATCGCTTCGATATCTTCTGTAGGTTCTTCAACCGGCTGAACGTTTAAGATTCTCTCAATAAAAAATTTAAACGGACACTTAGCAAAGGTTTCCAGTTGAGAAATTGAATATTGTCTATTTGGATAGGAATTTAATTTCGCTACAGCGTTTTCACTTAGATTATAATTCGTATTTGCTAATAAAAAGCCGGTAAATGGGGATTCTAAAAACTGATTTTCCTCTCTCGACTTTTCAATATTAATAGATCTTTGAATTTCATCAGCTGTTATGTTTACCTGACCG
The DNA here is from genome assembly GCA_018333725.1 of Melioribacter sp. Lineage (GTDB taxonomy): Bacteria > Bacteroidota > Ignavibacteria > Ignavibacteriales > Melioribacteraceae > DSXH01. The sequence continues at coordinate 2,524 of JAGXSM010000037.1, forward strand.
ATTAATTCTTTAGGAAGGTTATCAAACAATCCGATACCAAATCTGCCGATATCCACTTCTAATTCTTCTTTAGAAGTAACAAGGTTATCGTGTAAATCGTCATTAATTATAGTAAGATCAAAAAGTTCTGTTAGATCGGATAAAAATGTAGAAGTGACCGTCTCTCTACCCGATTCGGTTTCAGGATAACTCAGGAATAATTTTTTGTTCCAGGTTAATAGGGATTGATAGAAAAGATTTCTCTCGTCCGTTTGATGAGCAAATACTTTTTTTCTAAATGATGGTGCATGAAAAACCTCGGGAGTAAATCGGGTTGGAAGATCGCCATCGCATAATCCGCCTATAAAGAGATAGTCAAATTTAAGTCCGCGAATTTCCTCTAAAGTGGTTACCTGCACACCGTAATTCGATTTTTCCTTAACATTAAAACGGGCCCAGCTGCAAGCTGTTCTAAGCTGTTCCATAAAAAAGTGAAGATGGAATTTCTTTTCCTCACCATGTTCTTCAGTAAGTAAATCGAATACTTCATTAATAGTATCTATAAATGCAGCGAACCCGCGTGTATTTTCTTCGGTATTGATTGGTATTTGAAGAAGTTTTGAGGCAATATTGGATTTATAAATAAACTCAAACAGTTTATCAAGAAAAACCGGAATAGTAAGTTTTGTCTCGAAGGGTTTTAGTAATAATCCGATCTTATTAATTGCATCTAATGCGCTTTGATAAGAAACTATTTTAAGGTTCTTATCTTCGTCATCAATATCGGATCTGTATGCAAGGTTATCAATCGATTCAGTAAGATTTGAAATCCAGTTCTGTTTTCCGGAAACGATTTTAAGCTGCGCAGATACTTTAAGTAAATTCGAAAAATTTACTTCTCCAATTTCGATGTAACCACTTGTTAAAGCCCGGAAGATATTTTTGTAATAGAAATCATTTTCAGCAATTTCTAAAAAATTAATTACAGCGGTTACTGGATTTGAGTTTTCGAGAGATATCCGGTCCGTAAGGTTAAACGGTAATCCGTTCTTTTCAAAAATATCTCTTACAATTGAAGAGTAGTTTTTAATAAGGTTAAATACAACACATATTTTATGCGGTTCTACACCATCATCAGTAATAAGTTTTTTAATTTCCTTCGATATTTTTTCAACCTCATCTTCCCTGTTAAATGAAGGTAATACAAAGACACGGTCGCGGTAATTCATTTTTTTAATTTTCCGTCCGGAATTAAAAAGGTAATTACGGATAGTTTTATTGAAATGGTTTAATCTCACTTCGCTCTTATCAGTAATAACCTTAAATCCGGCATCGCTTAAAGAATCGAAGCATTTATCGAGATGGGAGAAGAGATAAATGTTATCCCTGTTATAATCGAAATTGATAAATAACCGGGAATCTTTTACTTGCGAAAGCTTATTTATTATCTGCTGCTCGGGTAGTGTAAACTCATCAAATCCATTTATTATAATTAAATCCACCGGGGGATACAATTTCTTAAAATTATTCTGAATCGATTCCTTACCAAGCTGATTTACTTTTTGATAAATATCCCCCAGCTCATATGCATTTAAGGTATGACACTTTATTAGATATCGTTCATAAATATCGGCTATGTCTTCCGATTTTAGTTTTTCACTTTTAGTTAGATGCTTAGCTTCATCTCTCAAATATTCAGGAGTAATTCCATGTCTTTTATATTCCGAAATAATATTTTTCAGCCGGTCGAGTGTTCCAAACGGAATTTCTTTTTTATAAAGGGAGAAATATTTCAATTTTAGTTCTGCAGCACTTTGTTTAATAAAAAGAGTTGCTGCTGCTTCGCTAAGTGGAAGAAAAGGAAGAGATTGACTAAGAATTTTAGATGATATTGTACCTAATGTTTCTACGTTTATTCCCTGTGCGGATTTATCGGGCATTAAAGAAATAATCTCTTTTTTTACATTTCTAGCCTTACGGTTTGTAGGAACAATCAATAACAACTGCTCTACATTTTTGGATTTTATCTTTTCATCAATTAATAATTCCAGGTCAACTTTGTCGATATTTATCTTTGTAAGAATCATCTGGATAATTTTTGTTTGAGAAGATTCTTATATGATGTTTTTAATTGTTTGGTCGGATCAAGATCTAAAAATTTTACAGCTTCATTAAATTCTATTTCAGATTCTTTTTTATTATTAATTACCACCGATTCCAGTTCTAAAAAATTTCCTAATCCCTTAACACTATCAAGGTGAATGCGTGTGTTCTTATACATATACAATTCTCTTTTCTTCTCAACCACAATATCAATTTTAAAAATATCCTTAAGATAACTTTCCGGATTCTCTCCGATTAATGTTAATAGATGATAATTACTCCATCTCTTCCCTTTTTCATCCCTTAAATATTTTATTAACGTATAAGTCCCGTTTTCAATTCTTAACTTCAACAGACCTTTGCGAATTTTATAATAAACATCCTTCTGATTGATGATTTTGCTGTACTTGGCTTTAGAGGATTTAATTTTTTCCAGTAAATACTTGCGGGAATTAACTTTTATTTTCAGTTCAAGATTTAGAGCCATTTAGAACCTTTTGATATTATCGATTGTTAAATTGTGCAATAATACTAAATTTATCCGGTTGATTTTTTACATATTATCAATATCTTACATATGAAGGTTAGCAAAAGGAAAATAAATATGAAAGTCTTAGCATATTTCTTTGTTTTGATATTATTAGCCGCTCCGGTTGAAGCGCAAAGGATTGGTCAATTAGCGCCCGAGAAACCGCCAGAAATTTTTCCCCCTAATAGCTGGGGTGCCGATATAATGTTCGGCGAAGGTGGATTTGGACTGGGTACTTTTTATAAATACTCGTTTAATAGAACCTTAACTGGTGTTATTGATCTTTCCATTTCCGAATCTAAAGACGAAAGAGAAATGGAGTATATTGACTACTGGGGCAATACATTTGTATTTGGTAAAGTAAATAGAATTTTTCTTATCCCGCTGAATTTTGGAATACAATACAGATTATTTGCAGATGCGCTTACTGAAAATTTACGACCCTATGTTTCTGCCGGAGCAGGACCAACATTTGTAGTAACAACACCGTATGAGAAGGATTTTTTTAGCGCATTTGGTGATGCAAAAATGCATTATGCAGCCGGTGGTTATGTAGGAATTGGTGCAAACTTTGGGGATAGTAAAAGCAATCTTTTGGGAATAAATGTCCGCTACTACTATTTCAGTTTATTTGGTGAGGGTGTAGAAAGTCTTGTTGATAACGTAAAAAAAAGTTTTGGTTCTTTTTACATTTCATTGAACTTAGGAATAATGTATTGAAACCGGAAAATTTATCTTTTTCGGGGTTCGATAAAGAGATTTTTAAATTCCTAAACGATTTGCAGAAAAATAATAAGATTGAATGGTTCCGTAATAAACGTGAAAGATATCAGAAATATTTAGTTGAGCCGGCTAAATTATTTATAACCGAATTAGCTCCCTTCCTTAATAGATTAAACCCGGCAATCCGCACCGAGCCGAAGTTTAATGAAACTATAATGCGTTTGAATAAGGATATGCGTTTCGCAAAAGGCGAACCTTACCGTACATTTTTGTTAATTCATTTTGGAAGATTTAAACTGGATAGCGAATTTTATCTTTACTTTAGTCCGGACGGTGCTGAACTCGGGATGTTTATAAATAATAGCAGCGCAGAAAATCTTTTTTTTAAGAAGAACTCCGATAAGTTTAATAAAGAAATTAAAGAAGTTTGTTCCGGGTATAATATTAACGGCAACTATAAATTATCGGACCTGGATGATGATATGAAAATAATTTCAGCTAAATTTAATGCTGAAAAAGACTTTGAGAAAATGGCCGGATTAGACTACATCTTATTGGAAAAGAGAACTCTACCGGAAAAAATACTTTATACAAATAAAATTGTAGAGGAGATGATTAAAATGATTTTGCAGCTCTATCCCCTCTACTGTTTTGCAATTTCACCCCAGCCATTAAAACTGCTTCAAAAGTTTGAAGATGATTTTGAAGAAATAGTTTAACTACTTTTTCCACTTGATAGTGCATCCAATTGTAAACGTCTCGGGCACAGAAATTTTTTTCCCTTCAATCAATTCATTTATTGCATTTCTAAGATAGGGTGATTTAACATTTTTGGGTTCCTGCCAGTTATCATCAATCTTACCGTGGAAAGCCAAATTTCTTTCACTATCAAATAAAAATATTTCGGGTGTGTGTGTTGCTCCAAATGCTTTTGCAATTTCCTGAGATTCATCAAATAAATACGGAAAGTTAAACCCTTTTAGAGAGGCGCGCTCTTTCATCTTTTCAAATGAGTCTTCAGGATAATTTTCGGTTTCATTAGAGCTGATTGCAACAATACTCAGGTGTTCATTGTAATCTCTCTGAATCTCTATTATTCTATCTTCGTAGGCTTGAACATAAGGACAATGATTACAGCTGAAAATAACAATTAATAATTTTTTGCCGGAAAAGGAATCAACAGAATATAACTTACCATCTGTTGCCGGCAAGCTGAATTGAGGACACTTTACACCTAATGTAAGTTTATCTGTAGCCATTACACCTCCTTAATTTATTTCTTTAATAATTAATAAAGACACGCTAAATTTGGAGCAATTCATTAAGAAAATCAATCAAATCCAGAAGAGGTTTATTTTGAATCAATCAATTGACTTTGTTAAAATATTCGAACACTATAACAGATATTTAGAAATAGAGTTAGATCAGGAAAGAATAACACATTCACAGTTATTGAATCTAATTAATAAATACAAGACAGAGCAAACTTTGAGCATTGAAAAAGTTGGCGAATCTATTGAGCAGAAGGATATTTTTTGTATATCAATGGGAAGTGGAAATAGAAATATTTTAGTATGGTCCCAAATGCATGGTGATGAACCCACGGCTACAGCAGCTTTATTCGATCTGCTCAATTTCTTTCGATGCAATGATGAATACGATTTTTATCGCCATTCAATCTTTAATGAGTTGAAAATACATTTTATCCCGATGCTTAATCCCGACGGATCAGATTATCATCAACGCGAGAACAAAATATCAGTTGATATAAACCGCGATTCATTAAGAAGAGAATCCCCTGAAGCTAAGTTATTGTGGGATATTTCGCGTAAAGCAAATCCCGAATTCGGGTTTAATCTTCACGATCAAAACAGTTATTATACTGCTGGAAGAGTGAATAAAAGCTCGGCAATTTCAATGTTGGCTCCTCCCTACAATTTTGAAAATACAATTAATCCCGCAAGAACTAAAAGTATGCAATTAATTGGTTCGATAAATAAAACTCTTTCTAGATACATACCCGGACATATTGCACGTTATAAGGACGATCACGAACCACGCTCTTTTGGTGATACATTTATTAGTGATGGAATTAGTTCTATCCTGATTGAATCAGGATTTATAAAAGGGGATAACAAGAAAGAAACTGTAAGAAAACTAAATTTTATAGCACTTATCGCAGCATTTAATTCACTCATTACTAATGATTTCGAACAGATGAATCAGCATGATTATTACTCAATTCCGGAGAATGAATCTCTCTTATTCGATTTACTATTAAGAAATTTGAACACCTCTGTAAACGGTAAATCTTTTAAGATTGATATCGGTATTAACAGAGAAAAAAAATTCGATAAAGAAACCAATAAGTTTTTTTACAAAAGTAAAATAACGTCCGTTGGCGATTTAGAAAATTATTTCGGAATTGAAGAGCATAACCTGGATGGATTCATAGTAAAACCGGGCTCAATATTTGATAAGGTGTTAAAATCGATCCCTTATACTGATGAAATTGAACGCATGCATAAAAATGGGTTTACAACTATCAAATTCGATCCATTTTCAATCGACTTTACATATGTAGAAAAACCAATCAATGTAGTGCCGTCATACTTAAAATATAATCCTTCCATAACTGTGGACGAATACGCAAATTTGCAGATTTTAAGTGATGACAAATTGAAATATATTGTGGTTAACGGATTTGTATGTCCGTTAGAAAATTATTCGAATTCAATATTAAATGGAATTGTAATTTCTTAATTTTAGAACAAAGAATTAATCACCTAAAATGGTTATATGGAATTAACTAAATCCTCTGCATCCAGTAGTAAATTAAAAGAACTCTATGAAGAGTTTGAGAAAGAGGCAATCCCTCATATGGATGCATTATATAACTTTGCATTAAAAATGACGGGTGATGAAGATGATGCTGACGACCTCGTCCAGGAAACTTACCTTAAAGCATTCCGTTTCTTCGATAAATTTGAAAAGGGCACTAATTGTAAAGCTTGGTTGTTTAGGATAATGAAGAACTCATTTATCAATGATTACAGAAAACAGGTTAAAGAACCGAATAAAGTTGATTATGAAGATGTTCAGAATTTTTACGAGAATATTAAATCCGATGAAGTCGAGTCCAAGCATTATGAACAGGATGTCTTTAGCAATTTACTGGATGATGAAATTTCAAAAGCAATTACAGAATTACATGAGGATTTTAGAACGGTGATTATTTTAAGTGACATAGAAGGATTTACTTACGACGAAATTGCAGACTTTGTTGATATACCGGTTGGAACAGTAAGATCCAGATTGCACCGTGCAAGAAAAATGCTCTATTCACAACTATACGATTACGCTAAAGAGAAAGGTTTTATAAACAGCGGTAGTTCAAAAAAGTAATGGAAACATTCGAAGAAATAACGTCCTTTGTTGATAATGAATTGAAAGATCATTCAATTATTTGTAGAATTAAATCGTTAATCGATGAAAATTCTGTAATTAAAACGGAATATATGAGGCAGACCAGAATTAAAGAGCTCCTCAAAAAACGATGTTGCAGAGCAATATCTCCAGATCATTTAGTAATAAATATTAAGCAGCAGCTTTTTTGTATTATTGATTCATCCGACAAAGACAATACTTCATCCCGCAACTGAAATTAAATTCCTCCAAATATATGTTTGATATAAAAATAATTTTAGTCCCAACCGATTTCAGTAAGATCTCCTATTCGGCATTTGAGTATGCAAGAGATTTAGCTGAAAGAATGGATTCCGAAATACACATTATACATGTTATGGAAAAATCCCCGCCGTTATTATCTGCTAATAAATCCGGTTTAACAGAAGAAGAAATAGTTGCCGGACTTGAGATTGAAGCAAGAAAAAAATTATCCGAGGCTGCTTCTTTTTTAAAGGAAGATTCGGGAATCCTTGTCACCGAAGTTTTTAGAACAGGAAATGATTATGAGGAAATTGTTAAATATGCTAAAGAGATTAATTCGGATATTATAATAATAGCAACTCATGGTAGAACCGGAATACTTCATACACTTATGGGTAGTGTTGCAGAAAAGGTGATACGATTCTCAAAATGCCCGGTTTTAGTGATTTCCCCAAAGGAAGAGGAATAAAGAAGTTTGACTATTTTAGGCCAATTCATTAGGTTTGGTGCGCTAATTTTTAATAACAATAAAGGTAGGTGATAATTAGTGGTAGGTATTACCGTTCAAGAGAACGAGAATATTGATAAGGCGCTTAAGCGTTTTAAGAAAAAATACGAGCGTTCCGGAATTCTTAAAGAGTTCAAGAAGAGAACTTTCTTTGTTAAACCGTCAATTGAAAAAAGAATGGATTTAATAAAGGCAAGACGGAGAGCATCGCGTGAACAAGCTTTGAAAGACAGGAAAGCTTAATCTAAAAACCCCGTTCTAACGACGGGGTTTTTTTGTGCCATTATTATTTTTATTCAAAAAATATTTCTTAAAGTGTAGAGTTATTTTATCGAAAGCATCATCTATTGTATTGCTGAAATCAAACAGCTTCATATCTTCTTTACTGATAGTACCATGTTCAATTAAAGCATCAAAATTAATTACTTCTTTCCAGTAGCTTTCATCATACATAATAACTTTCATCTTCTTGGTTATTTTTTTTGTCTGAACAAGTGTAAGTACTTCCATCAATTCATCCATTGTACCGAAGCCGCCCGGAAATACTATAAGAGCTTTTGCAAGATAAATGAACCAGAGTTTTCTCATAAAAAAGTAATGAAACTCGAATGCAAGTTCTGGATCGACATATTTGTTTACAAACTGTTCGTATGGAATACTAATATTAAGACCGATGGAATGACCACCGGCAAGTTTAGCTCCTTTATTAGCAGCTTCCATAATACCCGGACCGCCGCCGCTGCAAATAATAAAACGGTTTTTTTCCTGACTTACCGACTTAGACCAAAGTGTTAGCTTCTTGGAAAGTTTTACAGCATCCTCATAATACTTCGACATTTCAAGTTGTTTAACTGCTCTGTCAAAATTTAATTCCGCTGATCTGGAATTATCCTTTTGAGCTTTCTCAACTAACTTTAACGCGTCTTTACGGGAGATTATTCTCGCCGATCCAAAGAATACAATTGTATCAACAATATTATTTTTTTGGAATCGTGCCTTCGGTTCGTAATACTCAGATAAAATTCTAATAGTTCTCGCATCTGCTGAATTTAAGAAATCGAGATTCTTATACGCTTTTTGTACCTTAATTGATTTTGCCATTTGATCACCACCAGTTAAATAATATGGATAAGAAACAAGTCATTAATATTATAACCTCTTCCTAAGAAGAGGTTATTGAAAAAATAAACTTATTTCTGTGAAGGTTGAGTTGATTGCTGCTGAGGTAATGCCGGAGCAGTAGGAACAGCTTGTCTATCTCTTTGAATAATACTTTCTCTCTGTTCAACAGATGTTTGTCCCGGTAAGAAGAAGAGATTTATTACAATTGCCAAGACTAATAAAGCTCCGCCAAGCCACCAGGTTGCTTTACTTAAAAAGTCGGCAGTTCTTCTTGTACCAAAAACAGTTCCGAATTGCCCTGCACCGCCAAATGAACCGGCGAGTCCGCCACCTTTACTCGATTGCAATAAAACAACAATAACCAGTATAATGGAAATGATTATAGAAATAGTTATTAATAATGTGTACATAATTAACTCCAAAAAGAATGTAGCGAGGGAGGGATTCGAACCCCCGACACGTGGATTATGATTCCACTGCTCTAACCTACTGAGCTACCTCGCCATTATTAAAAATATTGCCCGATTTTCAGGAAATTTCCTAAAGTCGGGCATCAAATATAAAGAGAGCGATTTGAAACATCAAGTAATCGCTTAAACCAATTTTAAGTTACAACAGGTCTATTTCAGCTTATTTTTGATGAATTTCTGGTACTCCTCCTTAAATATCCCCTGTCCA
>JAGXSM010000038.1 GCA_018333725.1 Melioribacter sp.
TCCTTTCGCTAATCTGTCCAATACCGACTGTTTTCAGAGCCTTTTAGATTGTCTCAATTTATTTTGGACAGCAGTGATCCTTACAATCGAATAATAAATCTTATTTGCTTTTTACAAACAATTAGCTATATTTTCCCCAACTTTTCTAAATAATATGAGGAGGTTGTGTGAAGAAACTATTACAATTATTTGTAAGCGCAGTTCTATTTTCAACAAGCATCTATGCTGGCGGTTTCCAAACCGGAACTCAAAATGCCAGAGCAATGGGTATGGGTAGTGCATTTGTTGGTATGGTTCCCGATGCATCAGCTATCTATTTCAATCCAGCCGGATTATCAAATTTTAAGGGCTTCAATTTAGTAATGGGAACTACTTTAATTATGCCTACAGTTGATTTTACTGGTCCAACACCTTTAACAACAACTACATCTACTGTTGAAAGAACTTTTACTCCAATAAATTTTTATGCTGCTTATACAATGGATAATGGGCTTTCTTTTGGTTTAGGCGTTAACAATCCTTACGGTCTTGGCTCCGAATGGCCTGAAACATGGCTCGGAAAGAGACTTGCACAAAAAACAGAATTAAGAACATTCTATATCACCCCAACTGTAGCTTATAAAGTTAATGATTATTTCTCAGTAGGCGGTGGGTTCTCTTATATAGCTTCTAATGTTCAATTTGTTCAGGTTATTGATATACCGGTTTTAGCAGCAGGATTACCGGCAGCTCCAAACATTAAAGTTAATCTGGAAGCCGATGGCGATCCGGCAATTGCATGGAATTTAGGTCTATTATTTAAACCAACAGATTGGGTTTCTTTCGGATTCTCATTTAGAAGTGAAGCTACTTTGAACTTTAATGGCGATCTAACTTTTATTGGTCTTACCAATGCAACTCATAAAGCACTTTTCCCTGATGGAAAAGGAAAATCTAAACTTGTTATGCCTTGGGATATGAGATTTGGTGTTTCTCTTAAACCAATGAAGGATTTAACTGTTAACACAGATTTTATGTTTGTCGGCTGGGAAAGTTACAAACAATTAGAAGCTGATTTTGAAACAAATACTTCTGTATGGAAAGATTTATTATCACCAAAGCGTTGGAATAATACATTCGGATTAAAGCTCGGTGCAGAATATTTAATTAATAACTTAGCTTTACGTGCCGGTTATGTTTATGATGGTTCACCAATACCTACAAAATATATGGATCCATCTTTACCGGGTGCAAACCGTAATGAATTTACTGTTGGAGTTGGTTATCAGTTTACACCAAATATCAGGTTTGACGCTGCATATCAATTCATTTCCTTTACAAATGATGTAACAGATTCAGCTCTTCCATTCAATGGTAAATACGAAAATTCAACAAACTTATTTGGATTTAACCTGGCTCTCAGTTTTTAATTCCTTAAGTAATTGGTTATTATCCCGCTTTCTTGAATAAAGTAAGCGGGATTTTTTTTATAGTTGATCTTTTTTTTAGTTAAATTAACTACCAAAAGTTGATAAGATTATTATCATCACAATGAAAAAACAATATCTCTTTATACTGATTCCACTTATAATTGCAGGTTGCTCTTCAACAAGCGAGACTCAGAAAGAAAATGTTAACAACGAATCGGAATTCTATTTATTTGATGATGTTGAAAATATTGATTCGGTTGAGGCTGCATTACCAGTTAAATCCGAAGATAAAAAGGATTCGGTTAATCAGAACAGAGTTGAGAACAAACAGCATGAATTAGATGATGCAGATAAAAAAAATGATAAATTTATTATTCAGCTGGGAGCATTTTCATCAAAAGAAAGGGCAGAAATTTTTATCAGAGAAAACCAGGATAAAATTTCTTACCTGATGACTATTGTTCGTAAGCAGCAGAATAATCTTTATGTTGTGCAGATTCCTCCATTTCAGAACCGTGCTGATGCTGAATCTGTTCGAAATACGTTATGGAAGATAATTGCATTTAAGGATGCTTTCATTGTTACAGAATAGAAAGAATTTATTAACTGTCTTAATTTGTTTTAATGTATAGGGTTAAGTTATTTATTGAAAATAATTCTTTGTCATTATATTTCTTTAGAATTTGTTTGCAATTTCAATGAATAATTATAATCTTTTAATAGAAGATTAATAACAATTAAAGGGGAATAACTTGGCATTCTCATTAAATAAGGTTATGCTTATCGGAAATCTAGGTAATGATGCAGAGCATCGATTTACAACTAACAACACGTCAGTTTCAACATTTTCTATTGCTACATCCAGAGGTTATAAAGGCAAGGATGGAAACTGGGTTAATGAAACTACCTGGCATAATGTTGTAGCTTACAGTCTTCCGGATTTTTACAAGGAAGCACTTAAAAAAGGTAAAAAGTTTTATGTAGAGGGAAGAATCTCCAAAAGAGATTATACAGATAAGGATGGTATTAAACGCTATATTAGTGAAGTAATCTCCGAAAAGCTGATTCCTCTGGAAGGAAGGGAAAATGTCGGTGAGTCCTCTATGGAAAAAACTTCTTACGAACCGGGTGTTGATACTGCAGCAGATGTTGATGATCTCCCGTTTTAATTTGTTGAACAAGATAGGATAAATCATATTTGGACATCGATTGGTTAGTAAGGTTATCGTTACTGATTATTTCATTATTGCTTTCAGCCTTCTTTTCAGGATCTGAAGTAGCTCTCTTTTCACTCGATAAAAAAAGAGTAAGAGAATTAAAAAAATCCCACAGGATTGTGGGAAGTTATATTCAAGTTCTACTGGATAACCCCAAGCGGCTTTTAGTAACTATTCTACTTGGTAACACAATTGTAAATATTTCCGCCTCTATTATTGCAGTGTTAATTGCAATAGACGCTGCTGAATATTTTGGAATCTCAAAAGAAATTGCTCTCCTAATTCAGATTGTATTATTAACTGTAATAATTTTATTTATAGGGGAAATAACTCCTAAACTCTGGGCTAATAAATTTCCATTACAATTTGCACGGATGGTAGCAGTTCCACTCTACTGGTTTAGTATTATATTCTATCCTGTTGCAAAAATAATTACCGATATACTTAAGTTTATTACCGCAAAGATTAAACCCGATAAAGCACGAACCGCACTTAAGGAAATTGAAATTTCTGAGTTAGCCGACTTTAGTGCAGAGAAGGGGACATTTGAAGAGGGTGAAAGCGAAATAATTCAAAGTATTGTCGATTTCAAAAATGTTACTGCACGCGAAGTAATGACTCCGCGTGTTTATATTGTAGCTGTGGCAATTGATACGGATTTCGATGAACTAATGAAAGTAATTACAGAATCCGGACATAGCCGAATACCCCTATATGAAAATAATCTCGATAACATAATCGGTATAATCTATGCCAAGGATCTACTTCCATATTTACGAAATGCTGAGCTTAGAAAAACTCTATCCTTAAAAAAGATTGCACGCGATGCTATGTTTGTACCTGAAACTAAAATGATCAATGATCTTTTACACGAATTCCAGGATAAGAAGATGCATCTTGGAATTGTTGTTGATGAATACGGCGGAACTGCCGGATTGATTTCTCTTGAGGACATTATCGAAGAAATTGTAGGAGATATAAGAGATGAATTTGACAGGGAGGAAAAACAGATTAATAAGCTGAACGAAAATTCATTCATGGTTTTAGGGAAAGCATCAATTGATGAGCTTAACGAATTACTTGAACAGGATTTTTCTTCAGAGAATGATGATTATGATACAGTCGGCGGATTCATTTTTAACCAGTCCGGTATAATACCTCAGCAAGGATTTCATTTTACTTATAATAACTATAAATTTACCGTCAAAGAAGTTGTAAATAAAAGAATTAATAAAGTGCTAATAGAGAAAATACCCGGGACAGATGATTAATGAAGAAAGGTTGTTTTATAACGGGAATTACTTTATTTACAATTATTATTGCTGTCGGATTATTTCTTTACAGAAAATACTGGCCCGAAATTAAAAAAGCAGGTAAAGAAAAAATAATGAGTGTTGCAATTAACGAGATGGATGATAAAATTAATTCGTTACATAAATCCGCTTACCAGGATTCTTTGAAATTACTATTACGTAAAAATGTTATGCTTCTGAAGAAAAATAAAATTAATGATGGAATGAATAAATTCGGGGAGTTCATGGATCAGACCAGATTTTTTATAAACGATGGTAAAATTGATTCACTTGAATTCACTGCTTTAAAAAATATGGTTAAATGAAATGAAAGATCAAAGTAAGACCGAGATACGTGTTGGAATAACTGTAATCTTAGCACTTTTTATAGTTCTCTGGATATTTGGCTGGGCTAAAAATATTACTGTTAATGCAAATAGAAAGGAAATTAAAGTTGAGTTTAGTTCAGTTGCCGGCTTAGAAATAGGCGACCCGGTTACACTTAACGGTGTTCGCAAAGGTTACGTTGATGAAATAAGAATCAATAACAATACAGTATCTGTATTACTTAATCTTGATGCCGATGTTACCTTAAAGGAAGATGCAAAATTTTACATTATGATGCTTGATTTGATGGGCGGCAAAAAAGTTGAAGTTAACCCCGGAAGTGGGTTAAACGAACTAAATTATTCTATCACTCAGCAAGGAAAGTTTTTAGGTGATATTTCAACTGCAATGGCAGTATTCGGTTCCGTTGAAAATGATCTGGTGGATGTTATAAAAGAAGTTAAAGTAACCCTTTCTAATCTTAATAACACTCTAACAGATCAGGAGTTTAATAAAGATCTGCGAACATCATTAAGCAATTTAACACGGCTTACTGAAAGTCTTAATACCCTTATTGCTTCCAACAAATCTGATATTAATGAATTGTTAAAATCAGGGATTGACCTTACAAAATCCGTTAATGAATTCCTCTCTACTAATAAGGACTCAATTAGTGCAACCTTCACTTCATTACGTAAGACATTTGAAGAGTCAAAATCATTGATTACAAGGGTAAACGAATTTATTGATCAAACAAACGAGAACAAAAACAATTTAGGCAAACTTATAAACGACCCAGAGATAGTAAACGATCTTAAATCATCCCTTAATCAGTTAAAGGATCTAACGAGACTGCTTCTTGATCAACTGAAAAAAGAGGGAATTAAAGTAGATGCGAATATCAATCTCTTCTAAAATTACTACATACCTTTTTTTAATTTTAATCTCTACTCAACTTATAATAGCAGGAGGTAATCCCGTCCGTTCAAAAAACGGAATGGTAGTTACTGCAAGTCCATTAGCTACGGAGATCGGTGCAAAAATATTAAGCCGGGGTGGCAATGCAATTGATGCTGCAGTTGCAGTAGGATTTGCCTTAGCAGTTACATATCCTACCGCCGGTAATATTGGTGGTGGTGGATTTTTGGTAATCCACTTAGCAGATGGTTCTAATAAAACATTCGACTTTAGAGAGACCGCACCGCTTGCAGCTTTTGAGAAAATGTATCTTGATAACCAGGGAAACTATGCTCCGGAAAATAGTCAGCTCGGGTGGAAATCCGCTGGAGTTCCCGGAACTGTGCACGGTTTAATAACAGCTCTAAATAAATACGGTTCGATGCCGTTAAAGGAAGTTATTCAACCTGCTATTGATCTTGCCGAATACGGTTTTATTTTAACCTACGATATGGTCAATTCAATTAATGCTTATTACGATGACTTTATGAAATATGAATCCTCAAAAAAAATATTTACAAATAACGGAAAAAAATTTTTAGAAGGGGATTTGTTTATTCAAAAAGATTTAGCCAATACACTTAAGTTTATTAGAGATAAAGGGATAGATGGATTTTATAAAACTGAAATTGCTGCAAAGTTTGTAGCAGAATCTAAAAAAAATGGCGGGATCTTTACATTAAAGGATTTTGAAGATTACAAAACAATTGAGCGCGAACCCATTATAGGTTCATACCGTGGTTATAAAATTGTAAGTATGGCGCCTCCTTCTTCCGGTGGAATTTGTTTGATCCAGGCACTAAATGTTCTTGAGAATTTTAATTTTACTAAAGATGAATGGGGAAGCAACCGGTATTACCATTTATTAATTGAAACACTAAAGCGAGTCTATGCAGACAGGTCAGTTCATATTGGCGATCCTGATTTTTATCCTGTTCCGGTTACGTTTCTCACATCAAAGAAATATGGAAGTAATATTGCTAACTTAATAATTGATAAAGCATTACCATCAACTAGAATAAGTGCTACCAATCTTAAATATCAAGAGAGTGAAGAGACAACTCATTATTCCATCGCAGATAAATATGGTAATGCAGTTGGTACAACTTATACAATTAATAGTGCATACGGAAACAGAATTGTAGTTGAAGGACTTGGCTTCTTGCTTAATAACGAAATGGATGATTTCAGTTCCAAATCCGGAGCACCAAATCAATTTGGATTAATTGGTAGTACAGCTAACTCAATTCAACCTAAGAAGCGGATGCTTAGCAGTATGACGCCTACAATCGTTTTGAAAGATGATAAACCATTTATGGTTATCGGTTCTCCGGGCGGCTCTACTATTATAACTCAAGTACTTCAGACAATTCAAAATGTAATTGACTTTG
Organism: Melioribacter sp.; assembly: GCA_018333725.1. Classification (GTDB taxonomy): domain Bacteria; phylum Bacteroidota; class Ignavibacteria; order Ignavibacteriales; family Melioribacteraceae; genus DSXH01. The sequence goes on from JAGXSM010000038.1 coordinate 6,594, forward strand.
GAATGAATATCTATGATGCAATAGCACTTCCAAGAATCCATCATCAATGGCTACCGGATGAAATTAATTACGAAATCTACGGTCTATCTGATGATGTAAAACAAAATCTGATAAAAAGGGGACACGTAATTGGCCCTGTTAAATCATTGGGAAGAATGGAAGGGATTTTAATCGATACACAAAAAAATATTTTTTATGGAACATCTGATCCGAGAGGATTTGGTACAGCAAAAGGATACTAGAAATGGTTTTAGGAATTGGAATAGATATAATTGAAATTGACCGGATAAAGAAAAGTATTGACCGGTTCGGTGATCAATTCTTAAAAAAAATATACACTACTATTGAATTAGAGTATTGCCTTAAGAAGAAAAATAAATATCAGCATTTAGCAGCACGCTTTGCAGCTAAAGAAGCAATTTATAAAGCATTGTCTAACGATACCTCTGAAGTATATAGCTGGCAAGATGTCGAGATTTACAACGAGGTAAACGGCTTACCAAAAGTAAAGTTTTATGGAAATCTGAAAGACTACCTTAACCATGGTAAGGAGCTTAAGATTTCTATGAGTCACTCAGAAAACTATGTAACATGCGTAGCGATTTTATATACTGCAAAGTAATACATAAATATGTCCTGACTTTCGTCAGGACTTTATTCAGACTTTTCTAAAATCAACAAATCAGAATATTTCACAGGTTTTTTATAATAAATTCTTCTAACTCATTTTCAAAATTGTTCTTACTTAATATCACTGTAAGCGCAACAGAAAAATCTTTTATTTTTCTATAATCGCTCATAAATTCTCTCGTAATATATTCTCTAACCACTTTACCTTCACTGCTTAAACTATCTTTATTTGGGTGATCAATATAAAAGACTTCATTGTTGACACAGAAATCCATTATTTTTTGGGGGAGTGTATTTGTCCATAATAATGTTACTACAACCTTTTCATCAACTTTATTAGGGATTACGATTAGACCATGTTCAGCTGTTGGATCTACTTTAAAACCCTTAGATAGATAAAAATCTTTGAATATTTTATAACCGATAGTTGCATAAGGCTCAGAACTTGCAAAAGCTGGAAATATGAGTGAAATTTTTTTGGAGTCGCTCTGCGCTGAGGAATAACTATTTAGAAATGTTAATAGAAGTAATAATAATGTCGGCACTATCTTCGACTGCTTTAGGGTTAACATTTTAACCTCCTGTTTGTTAATAAATAGTCACCATTTTCCTTGATGACCTTAAAGCAGTAAAGAATTACTTATTACCTCCAATAATAATTTATTAGTAAGCTTTATAAATTCTTATATACAAATAGGTGGTTGAACTATTTTAATTCTACAAGCAAAACTACATTGTGTCTTAGTGGACGCTGTAAAGTGTCCGCAACTTATTTTTTGTTTTCTTGTATATATAATTTCAGTTACATAAATACTAAATAAACTAACTCAACTATAACTACAAATACCACGACCGACAGAATTTATCCCGCCAAAAGCAGGAGCGTTCCGCTTGAAACACTGGCTTGGCTCTTCAATTACAAAGACTAAAATATTTATGAATATAATCGATTATCTTTCTCTAATTTTCTATTTATAACAACTTGATATTTCGTCCAAACTGTTTAATCAACTTTTTTAATTGACAGATATACATTTGCAAATGGGGGAATTGTTCCATTTGCGCCGTTGGCAATAATATAGTTATTCTCATTCCGTTCTACATTCAACGTTGTTTCAAATAATTCAAATTCGGGTAAATAAATAACAATCTGATTCCCATGTGAAAATTTATTCTCTATTGTTTTAATTGGAAATATATTTTCACCATATTCTCTAACAAAATATTTTGCCTTAAGAGAATCGAAATCCATTTCTACAAAAACACGGGGCTGAACAAATCTCCAATCTACTCGTGATTCA
>JAGXSM010000039.1 GCA_018333725.1 Melioribacter sp.
CCACACCTAGTTACTTTTTTAACAGATTAATACTTTCTCCTGAACACCTGCTTCGATACGTCCGAAAGAACGCACTACTCAGTCTCATAAATAAATTTAACCTTTACTACGTCAGACTGAGCTTGTCGAAGTCTGACGGCCACACATAACCAATTTTTTTTGAACACAAATTAACCATTTCCCCAAACGTGTGGAATGGAAAATTTGATGCAGATGTTAGACGAATGAAATTATTGCTTCGTTGTATTGAATGATTGCTGTTCTGCGATATTACTTTATACTTGAAAATGATGATAAAGTTGGGGAAATTGAAACGGGATTTTCAAAAGAATGTTTCGAAGTGGTGAACAATGAGTAAATCGGAATTAATAAAAGTACTTGCAGAGCTCAATAAAGAGTTAAAAGCAAAGTATAAAGGAAGAATTGTAGGACTTTTCGGTTCTTATGCTCGTGGAGATGAAAAAGAGATCAGTGATATTGATCTGCTTATTGAAAAAGATGCCGGCATAACAATTCTTGATTTGGCTTCGATGAAAATTTTTCTTGAAGAGAGATTAAATACATCTGTTGACATCGTAACCACATCTGCATTAAGGGATGACTTAAAAACCTATTTTATGAACGATCTTATCTATGTATGAGAGATTATAAAAATGAACAGGATAAATAAAAGGTTAACTTTTATTGATCTTTTCGCCGGTGCCGGCGGACTTTCAGAGGGATTTTACCGTGCTGGATTTACCCCGATTGCTCACGTTGAAAAAGATAATTATGCCGCTCTTACTCTTAAGACTAGGTCTGCCTACCACTATTGTCTTGAAAACAATCTTGAAGATCTTTATAAAGAATATTATTACGAAAAAATTAACAGAGAAGAATTCTATAATATTATTCAATTTGGAGAAATTGATACCGTTATTAACGAAGAAATCTCAAACGAAAAATTTGACTCAATTGTTGCAAAAATTAATGAAGAAAAGAAACGAAAAGACATTGATAGCGTTGATTTAATTATTGGAGGACCACCCTGCCAAGCATACTCTTTATGTGGAAGAAAAAAGAATGAGTTGAAAAAAGAAGATGATAAACGTATTGCTTATTATAAACTTTATGCAAGGTTCCTGATAGCATTTAAACCAAAGATGTTTGTCTTTGAAAATGTGCCCGGATTACTTTCTTTTGAACATGGCTATATTTTTGATGACTTGAAACAAACACTTGCTGAAGCAGGATACGTTCTTGACTTTAGAATACTAAATGCTTCTTCCTTTGGTGTCCTTCAGGATAGAAAGCGTATAATAATCATAGGATGGAAAAAAGAACTTGAATTATCTTATCCAAAATTCGGAAAGAAAAAAAATGACGCAATTGTAAATGATATCTTAAATGATCTCCAGCCACTAAATCCGGGCTCTATCAATCCACCATTAAAATATGCAGGTAGCAGCACCCATTATTTAAAAGAAACAGGAATCAGGAATGGATACCACAAGATTTCTTTACACAATACAAGACCTCATAATAAAATTGATTTAGAAATTTATAAGAGAGCAATTGATCTGTGGAATAATAAGCAGGAAAGATTATCATACGAACGATTGCCGGAAAAATTGAAGACTCATAAGAATCAAAATGCTTTTCTTGATAGGTATAAAGTTGTTGCCGGAGACAAAAGCTATTCCCATACTCTTGTTGCGCATATTGCAAAAGATGGTCATTATTATATTCATCCCGATATTAATCAATGCAGATCAATATCTGTACGTGAAGCTGCAAGGATTCAATCATTTCCGGATAATTTTTTCTTTGAGGGACCAAGAACAGCAACCTTCACCCAAATTGGGAATGCTGTACCGCCATTAATGGCATATAATATAGCAACACATATTTTCGAATTACTTACTTAGCGAATAATCATGGAAATTAGAAAACTTCGATTTCAACCGGGCGCCCGCAGTATTATTCAGATGGGAGAGGAATTAATTGGCCACTCCTCAACGGCGCTAGGTGAATTAATTAAAAATGCGTACGATGCGGATGCATTGGAGTGTAAAATATATATTCACCCTGACGAGAATAAAGCTAAATCCTTTATTGTAATTTGCGACAATGGTACTGGAATGGATAAGACCACACTTTTTGGTGAATGGTTGCAGCCTTCTATAAGCAGCAAGAGAAAGGGGAATAGGAAAACAAAAATTTTGAACAGGACTTTTCTTGGGAGTAAAGGAATTGGTCGCTTAGCTGCAATGGCACTGGGACAACACTTAACAGTTATTACTAAAACAATAAAAGAGAAAGAGTTTAATTGGATACACGTTGATCGTGAGATTTTTAAAGCAGATTCTCTTTTAAATAAGGTTTTTTTTCGCGGCGGAATCATAAAAAACTTTTATACTCTTCTAGAACAACCGTGGATCTTAAATAAAAACTTTAAGATAAAAAATGAATTTTTAGTCCGGGTGCTGCAAAAAATTATCGAGAATTATTATAATGAAGGTACGTTGATTTTGATTGAAAATCTTGATGACTCAATTGTCACGATAATAAACGATGACTGTAAAGATGGTGAATTGCATATTGAAGATTCGAATTTAATGAGAGGATTGAAATCTCTAGTTACCCCACTTGGGTTAATAGAAGACAGTCAAAAAGACTTAAAAAAAATAAAAATCATTTCGGAAAATTATTATCAACGCAACACAGAAGATTCGTTTTCGCTTTCATTGGGTGTCAGCCGATACGATGATTCGTTTAGGTTTATTGATAAACTTCACTTAGAATTAGTTAAACCAGCAAAACTTTTAAGGAAATATCATTATAGAGTGATAGGTAAAGTTGCAACAGATGGGAAGGTTACGGGACACTATTATTGTCAAAGAATTGAAGAATTTAAAGAGGATCAGGAATTTGCTCTGGATTCGAAGTATGTGTTTTCAGATGAGATGTTGAGAAAAAGACGTCAAAAAAATGAGGAAGATGAAGAAGTACCTGAAGAAATTCAAAATGCTGAAGTTGGTAATTTTTTCTTTGACTTGAGGGTGTACGATAGAGACAATGATGCGATTGACAGTATTTCAGAGTACATGAAATTAGATGGAAGACTTGATACAAGGAGATTTCTTGATAGAATTGTTGGACTTAGAATAGCAAAAAATGGATTTGGTATAAAACCATATGGAGAAGAAGAAAAGGATTGGATGGAACTTGGTCAAATGCGTGTACAGGACCCATCCAAAATAATTGGTCCAAATCAAATTTTAGGTTATATTTTTCTGCTTTCGCCGGAGAACGACGGTCTAAAGGAAAAAACAAATAGAGAAGGTTTTTTTGAAAATAAAGCTTTCATTGATCTTAAAAAAATTTTACGTGCAATATTAATAGAATTAGGAAGAAGACGCCACTCATTTAGACTTAAGCACAATATCGGAAGAATTGTAAAAAGTAAATTAGCACGACCTGACACGGAAGCATTTATTAAATATATCTCTTCGATAACAAATGATGCAAAAGTTATTGGGAAAACACAAAAATTTATTTCAGATGTTACTACTTCATTGGATAACATGGAATTTACCTTAAGTTTCTCTCAACGATTAGCTACGCTAGGCAGTGGCCTTGAACTTGTATATCATGAATTATCTCAGCCTATAACTCAACTGGGAGCAATCAAAACTTCTCTTGAGATGAACTGCGACAAAGTCTTTAATAATTATTTAATAGATTATAAAGAAAAATTAAAAATTTTTGATTCCTCGTTAGATGTATTGGAAGAATTAAAAAAATCAATCATGCCCGCAATAGGAATTTCGAGAACAAAAACCTTCAGTCCCGCAGATACATTCCAGAAAGTATGCAGGCTCTTTAATAAAGATATAATAGAAAACAACATAAGAATTATTATAGATGACGACTTAAAGGATTATCAAATAAAAGATTATGAATATGCTTTATGGGTTGCTATACTTAATATAATTAACAATGCAGTTTATTGGTTAAAATTCATTGACGATAGCCGAGTTATTCATTTCAGTTTCGACGGAAAAGATAAATTTATTATCGCTAATAGCGGGCCAGAAATAGACCCAAATTATTTAGATCAAATTTTTGAATATGGAATAACTTTTAAACAAGAGAAAAATGCAACCGGCTTAGGTTTAGCATTTACAAGGAGTATTTTAAATAAGCATGATTGGGAGATATACGCTGAAAATTTGAAAAATGGACCGGCTTTTATAATTTATAAATCCAAGGAAAATTAAATCATGGGGAAAATTATTCTTTTTGAAGATGAACAAGATATGTTAAAATCATTCGAGATATTATTCAAAGATTTTGGTATCTCATCACAATTGGTTAAATGTGATAATTTAAAAAGCTACCGTGAAGAAATAAAAAAAGAAGAAACAAAACATAATATACGTGGATTGATCATTGACTTAGCTCAAAATGATGAAGAGGAGAAAAGGGGAATTTTTGAGATTCAAGCGGATATAAAAGAAAGTTTCGAAATTTTTCGTATACCAATTTTTATACATAGCGCAAATTTATCTCATTATGATGATTTTAATGGATACGGGACGATATTCAAAAATTTAAAGGGTAGAGATTCAGCCAAGAACATTTGTCAAAAAATCAAAAAACTAGAAGATTCTGGTTTTTTGGAAATATTTCCACCAGACGGCATTATCGAAGAAAAAATTATGAAAGAATTGCACAATTCCTTTACAAAGCAATTCAAGGATGATGAAATAATTAAAATTGTTGATTCGATTCAACAAAGTGCAAAAGATAATTATAAAGACAGAGTGGAAGAAGTATTCTCGAGAATATCAATTCGGGCTTTATTAAATAAACTGCTTTCGCATTCACCAGAAAGTATTATCTTGGAGAACAGTACAGTTAATGCTATTGAACATTATTATAGAAGGGGAAGTTCTCGGAACTTCTGGACGGGTGATATTTTTAAAAATAACACTGAAAACGAATATGTTATTGTTCTAACACCTCGTTGTGATATTGAAAACAATACTTCTTCTGAGGTTCTACTATGCAATATAGTTGAACAAACATGGGTAAAAAAGAAAGAAGAGTTAAAAAATTTTTTAACAAATAATATTTCTTCTAAAAAACATCGCCACTTGCCCAAGACTCCATTTTTTGATGGGGGTAAAATAGATTATTCCTCTGCCCATACTATGGTAAAAGAAATATTTCAAGATAAATTTCATTATTTAGTAACTCTAAGTGATGATTTAACAAATGAGGTTATTGCGAGGTATTGTAGTTATATGCTGAGAACAGGGATTGAAGAAATTAATGTCGATGAAGCAATGAAATATTTAGGAAACTAATTATTCATTCATATGCAAAAACAAATATTTAGATGGCATAAACAAAACAATAGAATTTTCTTTTGGAGGTTTAATCGCATTCCCTATAAAATCATGATTGCCGAGTTCATGCTTCAAAGAACAAAAGCAGAACAGGTGGAGCCTGTCTATAAAAAATTTATTAGTCAGTATCCCGGTATAAGCGCACTATCAAAAGCAAAATTAATTACTATTAGAAAACTTACTTCTTCCTTAGGTCTTCATTGGAGAGCAACAAACTTTCTTTACGCTTCAAAATATATTAGTAATAATTACAATGGAAGATTCCCTAAAACACGAAAGGAGCTTTTAAATATTCCCGGGATTGGTGATTATGTTGCAGGTGCAATAATGGCAGTATGTTATAACAATGCAGACTATGTTATTGACAGCAACATTGCAAGGTTTATCAACAGGTATTATGGATTTAAGCTAAGCGGCGAAATACGCCGGAAGAAAATTATAATAGATACGTCCAAAAAATTATTTAGAGTAAAGGATCAAAGAAAATTCTTATTCGCACTTTTAGATTTTACTGCTCTTATTTGCAAACCCATTAAACCAAATTGCAATATTTGTCCCATAAAAAAAGGGTGTAAATCCTTTAAATAATTTATTAAAGTAATATAGATTCTTCGTTCTCTTCAAGCAGTCTCAGAATGAAAGAGCACTAACTCCCCGTCAAATATTTCCCAGTCACAAACTCTTTCCATCCAGCTTCAAACTGTCCTGTAGAAATGCCCAGTGTAGTTGATATGTTCGCGTTAGTTTTAATCAGTTGTACAAACTTACTTCTGCCCCATGTATTAACAATATATTCCGATATGAGATAGCCGACGGCATAGATTTTCTGATTCCCCTGATTAAAATCCGTATTAAGTTCTTCAAGTGTGGAAAAGTTGCCCGCAGCTAAATAAGAGATATTACGCGGGTGGACGAAATCTCCCGCTTCGTAAAGAGCAACCGCTTCCCAGAGCCACCGCGGATTGTTGCCGATACTGCTGCTGTTCACATGGAGAGAAACAATGTGAGCAAATTCGTGCAGAACAGTCTGCGGCAGATTGTTCCGGTTAAGAACCCTTACAGTAGTCCGGTTATAAACGTATCCTGTAGAACCCCAGTAGTTTACACCGAGATCGCGCTTCATATCGTTCTGGAAATGTGTTTCATCGTTCCAGATCTGAACGCTTACTTTTGGTATGGAAGTGAGTTCAAGGTCGGAAAGGATCCTGTCGTAATTTTCATTCAGCTTAGTTAGAACCGGCGCTGCAGTGGAATTGGAAAGTCCATCGTACAGCTCGAACGCAAAATGTTCTGATTGAAGCGGGGGATTGTTCTCCGGCGCATTAGCATTGGATGAATCCTCTTTGCATGTTACGTTAAAAAGCGCGAGTAGGAATAAGAACGGATATGTTTTCATACCGCAAAACGATTAAATTTTTCGTTAGCAATATCGTTAGTACGATCGTAATTGTACATACCAATATTAAGGGACGGCAAGAGCGCATTGTCATTCTGAACCGAGTAAAGCGAGGTGAGGGATCTAAAAATTTAACTTGTTCCCAATATGGGAACTCATTATATTTGTCCGTGCGTGTTATATCAATAAAAAAACTAAAGGATTTCTGGCTGAAACACCGGGATGCAGAGCAGCCTTTAAAAGCATGGTTTGCAGAGGCAAAAAAAGCTGAGTGGCGTAAACCTTCAGAAATAGTATCTTTATATAGAACGGCTAGCATATTGAAAAATAACCGGATCGTATTCAACATAAAAGGAAATGATTACAGATTGGTAACCGCCGTTAATTACGATTTTCAAATAGTATATATAAGGTTTATCGGTACTCATAAGGAGTACGATAAGATAAATGCAGAGGAGGTTTAAATGACTATCAGACCAATAAAAACAAAAAAAGATTACAATAATGCCCTGAAGAAAATAGACGAACTTTTTGATGCAAGACCCGGGACTCCGGAAGGGGATATGCTTGATGTGCTGGTTACACTGGTTGAAGCATACGAGCAGAAACATTTTTCAATCGCACCGCCTAACCCGATAGAAGCAATCAGATTCCGGATGGAACAACTTGGCTTAAAACAATCAGATCTTGCCGGGGCTATTGGAGGTAAGAACAGGGTCTCGGAAATCTTAAGCGGCAAGCGCGAGCTTACAGTAAAAATGATGAAAGTTCTTCATACTAAATTCAAGGTGCCGGCAGAATCATTGCTGTCTTAATCTCTATCGTATTTTCATCTACCTGAAAAATCACTCTTCGCTTCGTTCAGAAGAAAGACAATTGAAAACGCTCTGTCATTCTGATGACGGTTAGGTTCTGTGCACAATAGAATCGCTGTACGATCAGATTCCGGCATTCGCCGGAATGACATACACGTGTCATAATGCTGCGGGTAAAATGTAAGAAGCAATAATATTCAATACACCGCGCTCCTGCTGATCCGCAGTCGCCCAATCCGAATCCGGAAATGACTGTGTCGCAATAATCAAATTCAATTGCGGAACACAAAAAACAAACTGTCCGCCGTGCCCGATTCCTGTAAAAATTTTGTAACCGTTCACTTCGCCGAGCCACCACAAATAACCGTAACCAACCTTATTAAGATTGCCCCATGGAATTGTTGAAGACCCGGAATATGTAACAAGGGATTTTGCAACCCAATCAACAGGAACAATCTGTTTTCCATCGAGCTTACCATTGTTCAAATAGATCAAGCCAAGCACTGCCATATCACGCGTTGTAAGATAGATATCGTTTCCGCCGAAATAATTTCCTTGCGGATCTTTTAGCCAGTTGCGCACATCAAAACCGCATGGACCGAAGAAATTCTCATTTGCAAAATCGAGTGTACTTTTGCCGCATGCTCTTTTAAGCAGTGCAGATAACAGATGTGTCCCTGCTGTTGAATACTGCATTTTCGTTCCGGGTTCGAATGATAACGTGGAACTCAAAATTGTTTTAACCCAATCGCTGCTATTTGTAAATGTAAAATAAAATTCCTGATCGCCTTTGAATCCTGCTCTCATTTTAATCAGGTGATCGATCGTTACATTATTAATACGCTGATCAGTAATGAATTGTTTGTACTCGGGGAAATAATCTACAAGCTTTCTGTCTAAACTTATAATTCCTTTTTCAATTGCAATTCCATAAAGAGCAGACAAAAAACTTTTTGATACTGATCTTACCGTTTGATAGCTCGCCGGCGTTCTTCCCTGAAAATATTTTTCGGCAGCAATCTTTCCATTGCGGACTATTACAATCGAATAAATGTAACCTGTATTAGCGGCTTCATTAAATCCGGCATTGATTAAATCTGCGTTAAATCCTTCGGATGAAAGATTGGACGTCTCCCACTTGTAGCTTCGGAACACAGGTTCTTCCGGTTCGGATCCGCATGAAGTTAAAATCAGGAGAGACAAAAGAAATGTGCAGCAGAACAAAAAATATTTTTTCATCGGGTGTTAATGTTTTTAGAATCGATCAAAAATTAAACGAAGGATATGAGAGAATCAAAGCAAATATTTCGGGTCGATTGCCATTTCAAAAATTTTTAATCAATTTAACAGCGGAGATCGATAGATAAAATGAAAAAGAGGAAACCTAAAAAACCGAAGATCAGAATTCCTTTACCAAAGCAGTTGCCAAAGGTAAAGGAATCCGGCAAGGTTTATAAACGGACCCGCACAAAAAAAGTTGAATCGGAGTAATTACCTGTAATCATCCTCTTCTTCGCTATATTCATCCGGTTCCGACTGCGAGAACATACTGCTTAACATATCCTTAAACTGCAATCCGAAATCGATATGATATTTGCTTAACATTGAATATTCCGATAAACCGTGAAGAGCAAATTCCATCAGCAGTAATTTATTCTCTTCTGGTTCGTCCTTATGAAATTTATTAACAAGTTCTTTCAATCCGGGAACCGCTAACAAAGCTTTTTTATATTCTGCATTCGTCAGATTATTCAGAAGATCAACATGATTTCCTTTAGAGAACCAGGCAACAATTTCCTGATAGGGATTAGATTCGCTCTTCTTCTTCACTTTATCCGGACTGGGGAAGTAATGAGCAAATTGAGTTTTAATAGCTTTGCCGATAAGTATGCTCGCAACTTTAACGGGACCTTCCTGCTCGCCTTCGTAAACAAGTTCAACCTTTCCGGTGATAGACGGAATAACACCGATGAGATCGGAGATGCGGATGTTTGTAGACTTTTCATTATTAATCAATGTTCTTCTCTCTGCATAGCTTACAATATTTTCGTAAGCAGAGATTGTTAAACGCGCAGAGACTCCGCTCTTCGAATCGACAAATTCACTGTCGCGTGCTTCGAATGCAATCTGTTCAATCAGATTTTTGATAAGCTCTGATGTTTTTACTTTCTGAGTTTGTTCTGCTGCTAAACGTGCTTCCTGTTCCGTAATTTTTTTAGAAATCGAAATTGTTTTAGGATAGTGGGTTAGAATTTGCGAATCGATCCGGTCTTTAAGCGGAGTTACTATTGAACCGCGGTTTGTATAATCCTCAGGATTTGCAGTGAATACAAACTGAACATCGAGCGGAAGACGAATCTTGAATCCCCGAATCTGAACATCCTTTTCCTGAAGAATATTGAATAACGCAACCTGAATTCTTGCCTGAAGAT
>JAGXSM010000040.1 GCA_018333725.1 Melioribacter sp.
TTTAGAATGCTTGTTAGTGCTATAGATTATAACGATTACCTCGGAAGAATTGGAATTGGCAGAGTTAATAGCGGTAAAATTTCTCTTGGTGATCCCGTGGTATTAATTTCAAGAGACGGGACAAGATTTGAATCGAAAGTCTCCAAACTGTATGTGTTCGAAAATATAAAGAGAATTGAAGTTGATGAAATAGTTGCCGGCGATATTGGTGCTATTGCCGGACTTGAAGACGTTGATATTGGTGATACTATTTGTAATGCAGCAAATCAGGAACCACTTCCATTTGTTGATATTGATGAACCGACTTTAACAATGAATTTTATAGTTAATAATTCTCCATTTGCCGGTCAGGAGGGAAAATACGTAACCACAAGAAATCTTAGTGAACGACTTTCAAAAGAATTGAAAACTAATGTTAGTCTCCGCGTTGAAATGACTCAATCACCAGATGTATTTAAAGTTAGTGGAAGAGGAGAATTGCATCTGGCAATACTTGTTGAAAATATGCGCAGAGAAGGATATGAATTGCAGTTAAGCAAACCTGAAGTAATAATGAAAAAAATTGATGATGTTATGTGCGAACCATTTGAGCATGTTATTATTGATGTACCAGAAGAATTTGTGGGCATTGTTATTGAAAAATTAGGAAAGCGTAAAGGTGAAATGAAAAACATGCTCTCCTTTAACGAGAACACCCGGCTTGAGTTTATTATTCCTGCTCGTGGTTTAATTGGTTACCGTTCGGAATTCATGACTGATACAAAAGGAACTGGAATACTCCATCACAATTTTCATGGTTATGAACCTTTCAAGGGCGAAATAAGCAGTAGAACAAAGGGTGCATTAATATCGATGGAAAATGGAATAGCTTCATCCTATGCGATGTGGAAACTTCAGGAGAGGAGCCAGTTTTTTGTTGAACCCGGAACAAAAGTTTATGAGGGTATGATAGTTGGAGAAAACTCAAGAGAGAATGACATGCGTGTAAATGTATGTAAAACCAAACAGCTTACAAACATGCGTGCATCCGGTGCTGATGAAGCTATCCGGCTTGAACCTCCGCGTTTACTTACTCTTGAAATGGCTATTGAATGGATTAACGATGATGAATATGTTGAAGTTACTCCGCAGAATATAAGAATAAGAAAAAAATATCTTACAGAACTAGATAAAAAGAATGCTCGACTTGCTGAAAAACAATTTGCATTATAACAGAATAGGAGGGGAGGCATAATGAAAGCAATTGAAGGTTTAGCTCCGGCTAATTTATGGAACCGGTTTTATGAAATTAGTCAAATTCCGCGTCCATCTAAACATGAAGAACGTGTTCGGTTATATCTAAGAAATTTTGCCGGTCAGAATAATCTTTCGTTTAAAGAGGATAGTGTCGGTAATATTGTTATCAGCATTCCTCCTAAACCCGGTTTCGAAAAAGTACCTGTTGTTGTCCTTCAAAGTCATGTTGATATGGTTTGTGAAAAAAATAAAAATACTATACACGACTTTAATAATGATCCAATAAAATTAGTTAGGGACGGTGATTGGATAAAAGCTGAAGGAACAACACTTGGAGCAGATAACGGAATTGGTGCAGCTGCTGCTCTTGCTATCGTGAATGATGATGGCTTTAACCACGGAGAAATTGAATTGCTTTTTACTGTTGATGAAGAGACAGGTTTAACCGGTGCTAACAATCTTGAACCCCGGTTTATAACCGGCAAATATCTATTAAATCTTGATTCCGAAGAAGATGGGATATTTTATGTCGGTTGTGCCGGCGGAATGGATACTGTGGGTACTTTGAAAATAGATTATGAGCAAGTTGATGATGCGTGGAGTCCTTATACAATTTTTATTAGCGGTTTAAAGGGCGGTCACTCTGGAATTAACATTGGCGATAAAAGAGCAAATGCAATTAAGCTCTTAGGTTTCCTGCTCAATAAATTAAAAGTAGTGGACCATTACATAGGCGCTATTTCAGGAGGATCAAAAAGAAATGCCATTGCACGCGAAGCTGAAGCAATCATATATATTAAAAATGAATATGAAGCTGTATTGCGTGAATATATAAATGCGTTCTCTTTAGAATCTGTATTAGAGTATAGAGCATCGGATGGGGATATAAAAATTTCATTTGAAAAATCAGATACTGATACTTCCTCAAAAGTTTTTACAAAGGAATTTGCAGACAAAGTTATAAATCTTATTATTGGACTCCCGCATGGTGTTATCTCTATGAGTATGGAAATTGCCGGTCTGGTTGAGACGTCTACTAATCTAGCAACAGTTGTAATGGAAAATGATCAGATTAAAATTGGAACAAGCCAGCGAAGTTCAATTGAATCTGCTAAACGGAATATTGCAGCGTCTGTAAAATCTGTCTTTGATCTCGCCGAGGCAAATGTAGTTGTAGGGGATGGTTATCCCGGCTGGCAGCCAAACCTGGGATCAAAATTATTAAAGTTATCTAGTAAAGTTCATAAGGAAATATTCGGTAAAGCACCTGAATTAAAAGCGATTCATGCCGGTCTGGAATGTGGAATATTAGGTGATAAGTACCCCGGGTTGGAAATGGTTTCATTCGGACCAACAATAGTTGGCGCGCATTCACCTGATGAGAAAGTTAATATTCATGATGTTGAAAAATTCTATCGCTTACTTAAAGCAATTTTAGTAGAAATATCTAAAATGAAATAGATGGAGTAATCTCTAAATTAATTAAGATTCAGTATTCCTGAGAAAGTGGTTACTTCAAAAATATATAGTAATATCCAGTGTGATATTTTCTAACTAAAAAATAGAGTCAATATGAAAAAAGAAATGAAACTTTATAACGTCCCGGGTATTGAATCAATTCAGGATATGCTCATTCAATCATCCAGAAAATTTGGATCTAAACTTGCTCTCGAAGATCTGAATCCGACTCCTATTAGCAAAGTAACTTATCGCGAATTATTAGACCACGTATTAAGATTTGGCACTTCACTTAAGAATCTTGGATTAAAAGAAAGAGCTCATGTTGCAGTTATTGGAGAGAATAGAGTTCAGTGGGCAATAACATATTTAACAGCTATGTGTTTCAACTATGTAATTGTACCGATTGATAGAAATCTTACTACGAACGAAATAATGAATATCATGCATGAATCCGATTCCGAAGCAATTGTTTTTTCGGGTTCCTATGCCGGAGTAATGGCTGAAAGTAAATCTTCTCTTAAGAAAATGAAATTTTTTATCTGTATGGATGATACGGGCGAAGATAAAGAATTTCTAAATATGCCTAAGTTAATTTACCAATCAAAAGAAGTTTCTACAGATGAGCTCCCAAAAATTAACAATGAGGATCTGGCAGAAATTATATTTACTTCAGGTTCTTTAGGACGTGCTAAAGGTGTAATGCTTACTCAAAAGAATTTAGCAAGCAATCTTATGGATATGGTTAGTATGGTGCTGATTGATGAGAAGGACAGATTCCTTTCCGTATTACCAATGCATCATACATACGAATGCACTTGCGGTCTACTTTGCCCATTGTATTGCGGTGCATCAGCTCATTATGCAAGATCATTAAAAACTGTTGTCGATGACATTCAAACTGTAAAAGCTACAATTCTATTAGGCGTTCCGCTCCTTTATGATAAAATGTTCAGAAGAATAATAAAGACAATAAAAGAAAATAAGGTTAAATCCGTTGTTGTACCTCCGCTTGTAAAATTGACAAATCTATTTGAATCAGCCGGTTTAACAACCTTAAAGAAAAAAGTTTTTTCGGAATTACACCATAAATTCGGCGGAGCGGTAAGAATTTTTATTGCCGGTGGTGCTGCACCCGATCCTCTTGTTGCCAAAGGATTGCGTGAATTCGGATTTACATTTATTCAGGGTTATGGATTAACAGAAACTTCTCCAATTCTTGCATTAAACCGCCTCGATAGTTTTAAGGATAATGCAGCAGGAATTCCTCTTCCTTCAGTTCAAATCAAAATTCATAGACCTGATGAAAATGGAAGCGGGGAAATCTGGGCTAAAGGTCCGAGTGTTATGCCTGGCTATTATAAAAATGAAAAATTTACAAATGATGCTTTTGAAGATGGTTGGTTTAAGACCGGTGATATTGGATTTATTGATGATCAAGGTTTCTTACATATTAACGGAAGGAAGAAAAATGTTATAATTCCCCGTGGTGGAAAAAATGTATTTCCCGAAGAGATAGAAGATATTCTTAACCGGAGTCCGTTTATTCTTGAATCCCTTGTCTTCGGCGAAAAAGATTTGAAACAGGATGAAATTATTGCGGCACAAATTGTTGCCGATGCTGAAGCTTTTATTGAATATTCTGAATCGAACAAAGAGAGCATCACAGATGAACTGATTAATAAAATAATTCAACAGGAAATTGAAAAGACTAATAAACAACTTGCTGCTCATAAGCAGATCAAAAAATTCTATATAAGAGAAAAGGAATTCGAAAAAACTACTACTCAAAAAATTAAAAGATACCTTGTTGGCAGCACTGATACTCAGGATTAAGTTTCTTATATGAGGTTGTCTTCAAAATTATTGTAAAGTCACACTTCAATTAGTCGAAGTGTGATTTACTTCTAAAATATTAATCTCATATAAGTTTGGACTGACTTTGAGAATCTTCAGAGACAACCTCAATGAAAACTGGCCTCAATAGAAAAATATTTTATGAAATCTAATATTATCAAAATAGGAATTACAGGTAACATCGGTTCCGGAAAATCAATTGTAAGTGATTTTATTGAAAGCAACGGTTACCGTGTATTGCGGTCGGATAACATTGCTAAGGATTTAATTGCAAACGATAAATCAGTAAAACAGAAGATAGAGAACCTCTTCGGCAAAGATATTTATAATAATGGTAAATTAAATACTAAGCTGTTAGCCGAAAAAGTTTTTAATAACAGGAAAAATGTTAATCTTATTAATACGGTTGTTCATCCCGCTACTATAAAAAAGATTGAAGAATTAATTGTGATTGAATCAAAACATTCCAGAATGATTTTTGTTGAGTCGGCATTAATCTTCGAAGCCAAAATTGAAAAAATGTTCGATTACACAGTCCTGGTCTATTCTGATAAAAAGCATCGGATCGATAGAGTGATGAAACGTGAGAATGTTAACGAGAACGATGTAACCAGACGTATGAAATTTCAAATTGATGACGACAAGAAAAAAAATAAAGTTGATTTCATAATCGATAACAATTCAACAGTCCAAAATTTGCACAATAACATTTCGTTTTTACTACGAATATTGGACTCAATAAGCAAATCTGCAAATCAGGATATGTAGATCCTTCCTTGATTTATAGTTGGTCTTAGGGTAATTTTGACAACAAATTTTTCAATTATAGGTGCTACAGTGAACCCGATCAACAAAGCAATCGTTTCTTTTGTAAAATTATTACCAAAACCAGTAGTATATTTATTTGCTAAAAAGTATATCGCCGGCGAAAAATTAGATGATGCCGTGCGTGTTGTTAAAGAATTGAACGAAAAAGGTATTGTTGCTACAATGGATGTTTTAGGCGAAGCAGTGACTTCTAAAGCTGAATGTGAACAGGCAAAAATTGAATGCTTACAGGTACTTGATGTTATCGATAAGCATAAGCTTAACTCCAATCTTTCCTTAAAACCGACACAATTAGGACTCGTTATCGATCCTGAATTTTGCTATCAACAAATATCCGAGATACTAGAACGTGCAAAATCGTATAATAATTTTGTCCGGATTGATATGGAGGACTCACCAACAACGGATGCAACAATAGCGATGTATATTCGCTTAAGAGAAAAGTACAATAATGTTGGTATTGTAGTCCAATCATATTTGAAACGAACACTAAATGATGTTCAAAAAATAGAACTTGCCGGTACAAATTACAGACTTTGTAAAGGAATCTATATTGAGCCAGAAGAAATTGCATACAAGACAAAACAAAAAGTAAGAGATAGTTTTCTGGATGTTCTGAATTATTTACTGGATAACGGTAATTATGTTGGTATTGCTACCCATGATGATTACCTGATTAATAATGCTTATGAATTGATAAAGAAAAAACAAATACCTAAAGACAAATTTGAATTCCAGATGCTCTACGGGGTTAAAGAAAGGTTGAGAGATAAAATTAATGCTGACGGCTACAAGATAAGAATTTATGTTCCGTTTGGTGATCACTGGTATAAATATTCAATCAGGCGGTTACAGGAAAATCCTAATATGGCATGGCATATAACAAAGAGCATACTGACATTTAATTGATAATTAATTTTTTATTGAAAAGAGATAATTGCATAATAGAATGAATGTACTTGGAATAGAAACATCTTGCGATGAAACATCTGTTGCAATTATTTCTGACAATGAGTTAAAGATAAATTTAATTTCCTCTCAGGATTTTCATAAAGATTTTGGAGGTGTAGTTCCCGAATTATCGAGCAGGGCGCACCTCCAGATTTTAATGCCCCTTATTAAAAATGCTCTTTCTAAATCAAACATATCACTTGATAAGATTGATCTAATTACAGCTACAGCCGGACCCGGCTTAATAGGTGCATTACTGGTTGGTCTTACTTTCGCCAAGAGTTTAGCTTACTCGCTTAAAAAACCATTTATACCTGTTAATCATATCGAAGGACACATTTTTTCAGGATTTTTAATGACTGAAAAACCGGAGTTCCCATATCTCTGTCTTGTAGTTTCCGGCGGTCATACTTTGTTGTTAATTGTTAAGAGTGATATGGACATTCAGAAATTGGGAACTACAATAGATGATGCTGCCGGTGAATCATTCGATAAAGTTTCCAAATTGATCGGTTTAGGTTACCCGGGCGGACCAAAGATTCAATCGATTGCTGAGAGCTATCAATCTGACCTTATTAATTTCCCGATAGCTCAATGTAAAAGAGAATTTGATTTCTCATTCAGCGGATTGAAAACCGCAGTGCTTCGTCATATCCAAAAAAAATATGGAAGTAGCGAACAAATACCAGCAGAGGATTTACCGATGATCGCGGCTTCATTTCAAGCGTCGGTTGTAAAAGCATTAGTAAACAATGTTCGAAAAGCAATTGAAAGATTTGATGTAAGTTCAATTAGTCTGGTTGGCGGAGTTGCTGCTAATAAACTTCTTGGAAATGAACTGGAATTGCTTGCCCGTAAGTTTAACAAAAAGCTTGTTATTCCATCACCGGAATTTTGTGGTGATAATGCAGCTATGATAGCTTACAGGGGATTTAAACTTTTTAATTCCGGATTGAAATTCAATCTTGATTATAATGCATACCCAGGTTTAAGCGACAATACTTTTATCAAACCCTTTCTTCAATAGCAGAATTTAACTCCAAACAATAATGTATTTGTGAAAGCTATTTCAATTTGACTGTTTCCTATAAAAAGAAAATCAATATATTTAAGCAGTTAATCGGGATAAGTATTGAACAACAATAAAATAGCCGGCTTAAAATCGATTCTATCCAGAAGAGAGATAATCTTCATAGTAATCTTCTTCTTTTTTATACTTGGCTTATTAGTCTTTACATTTTTCTTTCCGAACTATTATGATCAACAGGAACCTGTAAAAATAGAAGTTAGAAAAGGGGAAACTCTTTCACAGATTTCCGATTCACTTTATCAAAAGAAAATAATACCAAGTAAAATAAACATGAAAATTGCCGCAATAATTTATGGTGCGGAAAGAAAAATAAAAGCCGGGCGCTATAATATTCCTAATGGATTGAGTTACTTACAATTGGTTGAATTGCTAATTGAAGGAGCACCCGATGCCGAAGTACTTATTACAATTGGCGAAGGAATCTGGCAAATGGACCTTGCCAAATTGCTGAAGGAAAAACTTGATATTGATTCTGCAAGGGTAATGGAATTAAGTAGAAGCCGTTCCTTCCTTAATGCTTTAGGTGTTGATGCTGATAACTTAGAAGGATATCTGTTACCTGAGACTTATTATTTTTATACACATAGTTCTGCCGAAGAAATTCTAAGAAAGCTTGCTTACCAGATGAAAAGAATTTTTGACGATCCTAAAGTAATTGACCGGATGAAAGAACTGAAAATGGATAAGCATCAGATATTAACACTGGCATCAATCATTGAAGCTGAGTCGAATTTATTTAGTGAGTTCAAAACTATTTCCGGAGTATATCATAACAGGTTACGTAAAGGAATGCTTCTTCAAGCTGATCCAACTGTTCAATACCTTATTCGTGAACGGAGAAAAAATAAAATTTATTTCAAAGATCTTGAAATCGACTCGAAGTTTAATACATATAAATATGCGGGGCTTCCGCCGGCTCCTATTAATAATCCCGGTAAGGATGCAATAATGGCAGCTCTGTATCCCGAATCAAATAAATACTACTACTTTGTTGCTAATGGTCAGGGTGGGCATTATTTCTCAACAAATATGAGTGAACATAATCGTAATGTTCTAAAATACCGTGAATGGCGGGCTAATCAGAAATAGACTGAATTTTCTTTATGATGAAAATTAAAATTTCCTTTAAAATTATTTTTATGCGCACCTTTTTTCTGTTCACAAATATTTTGATCTTTTCCAGTTGTGCAAGTCAGTTGCCACCCGGAGGAGGCGATATCGATAAAACACCTCCGGAAATTATTAGCGTTTTTCCAAAGAATGCTACTCTAAATTATTCTGATAATTATTTCGAAATGAAGTTCTCTGAATATGTTGATAAGAGATCTGTTCAGGAAGCAATATTTATTTCTCCTCCATTAACTAAAAGTCTGAAGTATGATTGGAGTGGAAGAACTTTAATTGCCTACTTTAGAGATACTTTAAAGGCAAACACAACTTACACAATTACAATCGGTGCAGGTGTTGAGGATTTGAACAACAGAAATAAAATGGCTGAACCATTTTCGTTTGCATTCTCGACCGGTGCAAAGCTTGATAGCGGTAAAATATCCGGTAGAATTTATGACGACGACCCTAGCGGAACAATGGTATTTGCTTATCTTAAAAAAGGTGATGAAATTGATCCGGCTTCTCAAAAACCCGATTATGTTTCCCAGGTAGGTAAAAATGGAAAATATACTTTAGTCGGGTTAAGCGAAGGGGAGTATAATGTATTTGCTTTCCGGGATCGGCTTCGGGATTTGTTGTTTCAAATGAATGAAGATGAATTTGGTGTTCAGTTTAAGGATTTGAAAATTACTGATGAACAGGTTGAAATTACTAATAGCGATTTCTATTTGAATAGAATGGACACAATACCACCAAGGTTAAGCAGTGTAGTAATGCTGGATCGAAATCATTTCTTAATTGAGTATAATGAACCGATTGATAGTTCAAAAACTTCCGCGTCAAATTTTTATCTGTTTGATTCCACAAAACAATCCCGGTTCAACGTCAGTTATTTTTTCAAGGGTGATGCAAAAATACGCAACTACTACCTTGCGATTAAAGATTCGCTTATAAAGGGGAACAATATTACTCTGGTATGCAATAATATTCCTGATTTGCAAGGTAATGTTAATAAGTATGAAACATTTTCAATTACTCCAAAAGCCGATCCTGATACCATACCCCCAAAATTGCAGAAAATATCCGGTAACATGCCCGGTGATAAAGTCGATTTTGAAAATCCGGTATTGACATTGATGTTTAATGATGGATTCCCGATGAACAATATCAACGAAACCATATCTGTTGATGATGGTTCCGGTAAAACATTATCTCATAAAATTGAATTGAAAGACGATGCTTCCTTCGATGTAAAAATAGTAACAAAGCTTAAACAACGAAATGATTACTTCCTTAAAATAGATTTAAGTAAATTCATTGATGTTGCCGGTAATAAAGTTGATTCTACATATAAACATAAGTTTACTACAAATAGCGAACTGGATTTTTCCGGTGTGGCTGGTAATGTTAAAAATGCTGATGAGAATTTTGACCTTTATGTAGAATTGAAAAGCGTTGGTAATGATAAAAGGAATTACATTAACAAGGTAAACAAGGACAAAACTTTTAATCTTACTAAAATTCTTCCCGGTAAATATTTATTAAGCA
>JAGXSM010000041.1 GCA_018333725.1 Melioribacter sp.
ATAAACTTCCGGCTGCGGTTATAATTAATAAAGTTGATAACGAACATTCCAAATTCTTTGAGACTGTTCAGCAAGCAAAAAACCGCCTCGGATCTGATGTTACGGTTGTCTCTTTCCCGGTTAAAGAAGGATTGAACTTCGATTCGATTGTTGACCTGGTGAAAATGAAAGTTGCAACCTATGGTGATGCCGGTTCTAAGAAAGTTACTGAATCGGAAATTCCTGCTGACCTTAAAGCTCAGGCAGATAAACTTAGAGAGGAATTAATTGAAAAAGTTGCTGAATCATCCGAAGATTTTATGAATAAGTTCTTTGAAGAAGGAACACTTACCGAAGAAGAATTATCTACAGGATTGAAAGCGGCAATAGTAAAAGGAGGAATCATTCCGGTTTTTGCTTTTTCTGCAACTAAAGGCGTGGGTGTTAATACATTTCTTGATTTCGCTTCAAAATATTTCCCGGCTCCTAATGAAAGAGAACCAATTGAAGCAATGATGAAAGATGGCGGAAACAAAGTCCAGATTAAATGCGATCCTAAAGGGGAACCAGCTCTCTTTATTTTTAAGTCCCTCTCCGAGCAGCACGTTGGTGAACTCTCTATCTTTAAGGTTTATTCGGGCTCCGTTACTCCGGGAATGGACTTGATTAATACACATAAAGACAAAGTTGAGAGAATGGGCCAAATTTTTATCCTTAACGGAAGAAACAGAAAAGAAGTACCAAAACTTGTTGCCGGTGATATTGGTGCAGTAGTTAAACTTAAAGATAGCCATACCGGCGATACATTATGCTCTAAGAATTTTACCGTAGTAATTCCGGAAATTCAATACCCTGAACCGGTTATTCGTTTTGCTGTAAAACCAAAAGCAAAAGGGGACGAAGATAAAATTTCTGCAGCTTTACACACTGCACATGAAGAAGAACCGTCATTAATCTCCAGATTCGATCCTGAAATTTCTCAAACAATTGTTTCCGGACAGGGAGAATTACAACTTAACCTCGCAATAAAATTATTGAAAGACCGTTATGGCGTTGAAGTAGATTTAGTTGAACCAAGAATTCCATATAGAGAAACAATCCGCGGCAGATGCGATGATTCTGAATACAAACATAAAAAACAATCGGGCGGACGTGGTCAATACGGACATGTTCATTTGAAATTAGAACCTCAACCGAGAGGAACCGGATACGAATTTGTTGATGCAATTGTTGGCGGTGTTGTTCCCGGTCGGTTTGTTCCTGCTGTTGAAAAAGGTCTGAAGGAAATTATGACTAAAGGAATTCTTACCGGCAGCAGAGTTGTTGATGTTAAGGTTACACTATTCGATGGTACTTATCACTCAGTGGACTCCGACGAAGTTTCTTTCAAGATTGCTGCATCCCAGGCATTCAAAAAAGGATTTATGGAAGCCAAACCTATAATACTTGAACCAATTTATGATATCACCGTGAAGATTCCGGAAGAATATATGGGCGATGTAATGGGCGATATTTCCAGCCGTCGTGGTAAAATACAGGGCATGGATTCGGAAAGCCCGTTCCAGATTATCAAAGCTAAAGTTCCTCTTGCAGAACTTCATAAATACTCAACACAACTCAGAAGTTTAACACAGGGACGCGGAATGTTTGCAATGTCCTTCTCTCATTACGAAGAAGTGCCGAAGGAAATTGAAGGTAAGATTATAGAAGAATACCAGAAATCGAAACAGGAAGAAGAAGAATAATTCATACAAATTGACAACGGGAGTTTATCTTAATTCTATTAGGGTAAACTCCTTTTTTATTTGAGGCATAAATGGATAAGTTATGGTCACCCTGGCGTTCAAATTATATCGAATCGTTCAATCAGGAAAAAAAATCCTCCGAGTGCATTTTTTGTGATGCAGTAAATCAAAATATCAGCGATGACAATTCTCTAAAAGTTTACGATAACAAAACATGTTTTGCAGTACTCAACCTTTATCCTTACAACAGCGGACATTTAATGGTTGTACCAAAGAAACATGTTTCCGATTTATATCAACTTAGCGATGATACAATTTCCGAAATGATGTTAACGGTTAAACTTTCCATGAGAGCACTTGATTCAGTTATGAAACCGCATGGTTACAACGTTGGTGCAAATTTAGGAAAAGCAGCCGGAGCGGGAATTGATGATCATCTCCATATTCATGTAGTTCCGCGATGGAACGGCGATACTAATTTTATGCCCGCATTGGGCCATGTTAAAATTATTTCACAGGATTTGATTCAGACAAAAAAAAATCTGGTTGAAGCTTTCGCTAAAATTTTAATTGAAGAAAAGAAATAATATTTTCTGCATAAATTATTTTTGAATTATATTTCACTCACTCTTTATAACAACTAATCTATTTGAAAGGAATTGAATGGAACAGAACGCTGAATCTCTTGATAAATTAAGAGTGCCGGAACTTGATGAAATTTTAGGTAAAAAATTTCCCGTTTTAGATGATGGGTTTATCCGTGTTATTGATTATATGGGGAGCGACGAGTCAATCGTTCAAGCCGCCCGTGTTTCATACGGCAAAGGAACTAAAAAAGTAACCGAAGACAGAGGACTTATCCGTTACCTTATGCGTCATCATCATACAACTCCTTTCGAAATGTGCGAAATTAAATTGCACGTCCGTGTACCGATGGATACTTGGCGACAATGGATAAGGCATAGAACTGCAAACGTTAATGAATACTCAACACGTTACTCTATTGCTATTGATGCAACACAAAAAACTAAACTTGGAGAGTGGCGTCTTCAGGCAAAGGATAATAAACAGGGAAGTGAAGGATATTTTCCGGAAGAAGTTGGAACTAAACTTACTGAGCGCGAATCCGAACTACAGGATTTTGCAAGGGAAATTTACCAGGAACGTCTTATGCTTGGCGTAGCGCGCGAACAGGCAAGAAAAGATCTTCCTTTATCTACTTACACTGAAGCATACTGGAAAATTGATCTTCAGAATCTTCTCCACTTTCTTGCTCTTCGTATGGAAAGTCATGCTCAATTTGAAATTAGAAGCTATGCCAATATAATCGGTAACGAAATTGTAAGCCGCTGGTGCCCTATTGCATGGGAATCTTTCCGGGATTATCGTATGAACTCGCTTAGTTTTTCTGTTCAGGAAATTGAAGTCCTTAAAAAACTCTATTCAGGCAAAAAAGATGAAGCTGTTAAACTTGCAGATAGCTTCGGCTGGTTGAAAATCATAGATAAGAGATTTGCTAAAAATATTGAAAGAATGGAGTTCGAAGAAAAACTTGAAATACTTGGGATTGATAAACCCTGGGAATAATTTTTTTAATGTTCTCTTTAGACTTTCTTTGATGCAGTAATCAATGAATTGATTTTATTCCCCTTATTGAAAATATTTTAAGTGGATATTACAGGGGGAGAAATGAGGTTCATGAAATTTTCCATAATGTTGATATGTTTTATCCTGTTATCAAGCTGCAGAGAAGAAATTTTAGAATTTACTGAACATCCTGAGACAGGAAAACTTTATATCAATTCTACGCCTAAAGGGGCAGAAATATTTCTAAACGATAACCGACTCTGGAAGAATACTCCTGATAGTCTGTTGGATATTAAAGCCGGTGTCTATTCTGTAAAACTTCGGCTTATTGGTTACCCTGAAGAAAGAGTATTAATCAATGTTCAAGCGGGTAAAAAGAATTTTGTTGATGTGAATTTTACAAACTTCTAAAAGGTATTGTTGGAAAAGATTATTATTGCTGCCGTTTCAAAAAATCGAGTTATCGGTCGTAATGGAATAATACCCTGGCATATTAAAGAAGAACTAAAACATTTCAAAAATACTACAACGGGTTTCCCGGTATTAATGGGGAGAACAACCTGGGAATCATTGAATAAACCGCTCGAAAACCGGATCAATATTATTCTTACAACAAACCCTGACTTTTCATTTTCTCACCCAAACGTTGTAATTTGTAACTCAATTTTTGATGCTTTATCCTGGTGTGAAGAAAATAATTATTCCAAAGTATTTATTATAGGTGGGGAGCAGGTTTTTGAAGATACTTTGAAGGTTGCTGATAGGATGATTATTTCCGAATTGAAGTTTGATGTTGAAGGTGACCGGTTCTTTCCTCAAATAGATTTGAATGAATGGGAGCTTGTTTCATCTTCAGATAAAAGTGAATTTGTAATTAAAGAGTATTTAAGAAGAAAGTAAGAATAAATTTGTCGCAGAAAATAAAAATATTACCCGAAAGCTTGGCAAATAAAATTGCCGCCGGTGAAGTTGTAAACAGACCTGAATCGGTTGTAAAAGAATTGATGGAGAATTCTATTGATGCCGGTGCAAAACAGATTGATGTTTATATCAAGAACGCCGGTAAAAATCTGATTCAGGTTATTGATGATGCATCGGGAATGTCTGAAGAGGATGCACTCCTCTGTATTCAACGCCATGCTACAAGTAAAATTTCATCTATAGATGACCTTGAAGCAATAAAGACGTTAGGATTCCGTGGAGAAGCACTTGCTTCAATAGCCGCTGTTTCTATTTTTGAACTTAAGACCAGAATGGAAGCCGATGAACTTGGCATCTTAATCAAAATTGGCGAAGGCGAAAATATTTCCAAAGAAAAAGGGGCTTACCCGGCTGGCACTTCTGTTACTGTTAAAAATCTTTTTTATAATGTTCCGGCAAGAAGAAATTTTCTTAAAACTAATTCTACCGAATTAAAACATATCATAGAGACATTTAAAAGAATTGCATTAAGTCATCCGGATATTGCTTTCAGACTTATTAATGATGACGATCTTATTTTTGATTTATCCAAACATGATTATAAGGAAAGAATCAGAGCAATTTTCGGTGAGAACATCGTCGAACTGATAATAGAATCAAAAGAAATTACAGACTACCTTAGTCTTAGCGGATTTATAACAAAACCCGCATACCTTAGGCGAAGCAAAGGAGATCAATACCTTTTCCTTAATAACCGTTATGTACAGAGTAAGATTGTTAATCATGCTGTTTTCTCTGCTTACGAAAATTTAATGGAGAAGGGAGATTATCCTTTCTTTGTTCTCTTCCTTACAGTTGATCCTAAAAAAGTTGATGTGAATGTTCATCCTTCTAAACTGGAAGTTAAGTTTGATGACGAAAGGGAAATTTATTCATTCGTTAATGCTGTAATCAAAAAAACATTAGGAAGTTACGACCTTGTTCCGGCTGTATCATTTACAGGTGATAACGCCGATAGGGAGTCACTAAGACTTAATTCTTATCAACGAACGGATAGAAGTGATTTTAGCGATCGACCATTTGCAGATCAAACGGATGCAAACAAGCGCAGATCCATTTTTTCGGAAGATGAAATCGATCAATTGTTCGAAGATCTTAACCGTGAAATAAAATCTACAGCTCCGGATTCACAGGTTGAACACCCGTTTGAAAGCACTACACAAAAAGAAGTATATCACGAATCGGATTCTGTTCAATCTGCTTCCAACGAAACACCGTTTATAGTTCTTCTTCATAATAAATATATTCTTTCCCAGATTAAAAGCGGCTTGATGATAATTGATTCTCACATTGCACATGAAAGAGTCTTATACGAAAAAGCTCTTCAATCATTCGAAGCCAATATCCCTTTTTCGCAACATTTATTATTTCCGCAAATAGTTAAGCTTGATCCGGCTGATTACCAACTGGTTAAAGAACTTGAACCTTATTTAACAAATCTTGGTTTTACTTTTAAGTTTAAGTCTAAAAATGTAGTTGAGATTATTGGTATACCATCGGATTTGAAATCGGAACATGAATCAGAAACATTACTCGATATTTTACACGAATTCAGAAAAAATCAACAGGAAAAACAACTTGAGGTTAGGGATAACCTTGCAAAATCATTCTCGTGCAAAGCAGCTATAAAAGCCGGCGATAAACTAACTGAAAAAGAGATGAGAATCCTTGTTGATAAACTCTTTGCTACTTCGATGCCCTATGTTTGTCCGCATGGAAGACCGATTGTAATCAAAATTCCGATTCAAGAACTTGATAAAAGATTTGGACGGACTTCCTGATGTTTATTATTTTATTCAAAAGCACTTAGCAGTTTTTTATAATTCTCAATTGTAAAGGGGAAAAATGGAAGACTATAAAAAAGTCAAAAAATCATTTGAAGATAAATTAGCATCGTCAAAAGAACTTAATTGGAAATTTACAACCGTTTCCGGTGAACCTATTAATCCTCTCTACTCTCCCGATGATGTAGAGAAAATAGATTTCTTAAATGAAATTAATTTCCCGGGTGAATATCCATACACACGTGGAATTCATACTAACGGTTACCGTGGTAAGATATGGACTATGCGGCAATTTGCCGGCTTCGGTTCTCCTGAAGATACCAACGCACGATTCAAGTACTTACTTGAACATGGACAGACCGGTCTATCCGTTGCTTTTGACTTACCTACACTTATGGGTTGGGATTCCGACTCACTAATAAGTGAAGGTGAAGTTGGAATTTGCGGTGTTGCCGTCTCATCACTTGAGGATATGGAAACTTTGTTCGATGGAATTCCGCTCGATAAAGTTTCTACAAGTATGACAATCAATTCACCGGCTGCAATGATATTTGCTTTTTATCTGGCAGTTGCAAAGAAACAGGGAGTATCTTTCGATAAGTTACGCGGAACACTTCAGAATGATATTCTTAAAGAATACATTGCTCAAAAGGAATATATCTTTCCGCCGCATCCTTCTATGAGAATAATTACCGATATGATTGAATACTGCACAAATGAAGTACCGCAGTGGAACCCGGTATCAATTAGCGGTTATCATATAAGAGAAGCCGGCTCAACTGCAGTTCAGGAACTGGCTTATACGCTGGCAGACGGATTTGCATACATTGAAGCTTGCCTTGAAAGAGGAATGGATATAGATGAATTTGCACCGAGATTATCATTCTTCTTTAACTCGCATCTCGATTTCTTTGAAGAGATTGCAAAGTTTAGAGCCGCACGTAGAATTTATGCAAGACGAATGAAAGAAAAATACGGTGCAAAAAATCCAAGAAGCTGGTGGCTCCGTTTTCATACTCAGACTGCCGGTTGTACATTAACGGCACAGCAGCCGGAGAATAATATTGTTAGAACTGCATTCCAGGCATTAGCTGCTGTATTGGGTGGAACTCAATCGCTACATACTAATTCGATGGATGAAACTCTTGCCCTACCGAGTGAAAAAGCAGTTAAAATTGCACTTAGAACCCAGCAGCTTCTTGCTTACGAAACCGGAGTAATTAATACGGTCGATCCCTTAGGCGGAAGCTACTTTATTGAATCGCTTACTAAAAAAATGGAAGATGAGGCAAATAAAATATTTAATGAAATCGATTATATGGGCGGCGTTATTCAAGCACTTGAATCGGGTTATTTCCAGAAAGAGATTGCCGATTCGGCTTATCGATATCAGAAGGAACTGGAAAGAAAAGAAAAAATAATTGTTGGTGTTAACGAATTTGTAGAAGAAGATTCTAAAATTGATATATCGATTTTGCAGATTTCACCTGAAGTAGAAAAGAAACAAAGGGAAAAACTCGCAAGACTTAAAAGTATCCGTAACCAGGAATTGGCGGAAAAAAGTATTGCTAAAATTGCAGAAGCCGCTGATTCAGGAAGCAATATTATGCCGGCACTAATTGAAGCAGCAGAGAATTATGTTACATTAGGTGAAATGGTTGAAGTACTTAAACAGCATTTCGGAACTTATGAGGAAGCAGTTGTTTTCTAAATTTACTGAGTATATTAAATTATTACGGATACCAAGCTGGCTTAAGAATCTTTTTATATTTGTTCCGCTTGTATTCTCCAAACATCTTTTCAATTACGCGATTCTAATGAATGTTTTAGTCGGGTTTTTCGCATTCTCTTTTACATCCAGTTTTGTATATGTATTTAATGATATAATTGATGCAGAAAGAGACCGGAACCATCCGGTAAAGAAAAATAGACCTGTTGCAAGCGGTAAGGTTAAAATTAAGGAAGCATTAGTTTTATCAGGACTACTTCTTGTTATTGTAATTTTATTTTCATTCTCTTTAAACCCAGATTTTGTCCTGATGATGTGGCTCTACATACTTATTAATTTTGCATATTCACTTTATCTTAAAAAAATTGTTATCGTAGATATTTTTTGTATTGCCGCGGGATTCCTAATAAGAGTTGTAAGCGGTGCATTTATTATTTCGGTTTACCTATCAAACTGGTTGATTCTGACTACTATTTTTCTATCACTTTTTCTTGCTGTAATGAAAAGACGGGTTGAAATTGCTAATAGTGGTAACTCATCGGTTCAG
>JAGXSM010000042.1 GCA_018333725.1 Melioribacter sp.
TTTTTCATATCAGATTCCCTCCTTCACTATTTTATCAACGGCTTTTTTAATCCTTGGGTAAGTACCGCATCTGCACAATACTCCGGACATTGCTTCATCAATTTCAAGTTTTGTAGGCTTCTTATTAGAATTGAAAAGTGCAGCGAGAGTCATTATTTGTCCGGGTTGACAATATCCGCATTGAGATACTTCCAATTCTATCCATGCTTTAAAAATCTTATGATCGGGATTTTCAGCAAGCCCTTCGATTGTTGTTATCGATTTTCCTGAAACCTCTTTTACAGGTATTGAACATGATCTTTCCGCTTTACCATTAATATGAACGACACAAGAACCGCAGATTCCTTCACCACAACCGAACTTTGTACCGGTTAAACCGAGTGAATCGCGCAATACCCAGAGCAATGGGGTTTCGGCTTCTACATTTGCAGTGTAATTTTTGTTGTTTACTTTTAATTTGAATTCAGGCATGATTTACCCGCTGGTTGTTAGAATTACTGATGTCAAAATAAATTATTGAAAAGCAATCTTCAAGAACTTATTACATGCTTCAACAAAGTTGCAAAAGAAAATTTGCAAAAACCATTAATAGAATAGAATGAATATTATTATATTCATTAAGAAAATTTACAAATGGTGAGAATCATGAAACTAAAACAACTATTACTTATTAGCGTATGTTCATTTTTATTTACTCCAATTCTATTTGCTCAAAAGTTAGATATGGAATTATTAAATGGATTAAAACCAAGAAGTATTGGTCCGGCGGGTATGAGTGGTAGAGTAACTTCAATAGATGTTGTACAAAGGAATACGGAAATAATTTATGTAGGAACTGCAAGCGGTGGTTTATGGCGTTCTACAAGCGGTGGTATATCATGGGAACCGATATTTGATGATCAACCGGCTGGTTCTATTGGTGCTGTGGCTGTAGATCAAAATATACCTGATATTATCTGGGCTGGAACCGGCGAAGGAAATCCTCGCAACAGTCAAAACAGTGGAAATGGAATTTATAAAAGTATTGACGGAGGTAAAACATGGAAACACCTCGGACTTGAAAAAACTTTTAACATACATCGGATTATTATCGATCCAACTAATTCCAATATAGTCTATGTAGCTGCTCAAGGTTCTGCATGGGGCGAAGGAACCGAACGTGGTATTTTCAAAACTATTGATGGCGGTAAAACATGGAAGAAAATTTTGTATGTTGATGAAAAAACCGGTGCAGCCGATTTGATTATCGATCCTTCCAATCCGAACAAATTATTTGCAGCAATGTGGCAATATAGAAGATGGCCCTGGTTCTTCAAATCTGGTGGACCCGGTTCTGGTTTATATGTTACTTTCGATGGAGGGGAAACATGGCAGAAGAGAAGTGATAAAGAAGGTTTGCCTAAAGGGGAACTGGGAAGAATCGGTTTGGCAATTGCCCGTAATAACTCTAAAGTTGTCTATGCATTAATTGAATCCAGTAAGAATGCTCTTTACAGATCCGATGACGGCGGATTTACATGGAGAATGACTACTGATGAAAACGTGAGCAATAGACCTTTCTATTATCATGAAATTTATGTTGACCCGGAAAATGAAAATAGAATTTATAATTTATTTACTGTAGTATCTATGAGCGAAGATGGAGGCAGAACCTTTAACACATTAATACCCAGTAACGAAGTTCATCCCGATCATCATGCATGGTGGATAAACCCTAATAACGGAAATCATATAATTGATGGTAACGATGGAGGTATGGCTATATCTTATGATAGAGGTAAGACGTGGAGATTTGTAGGTAATTTACCGCTCGGTCAATTTTATCACATCAATGTTGATATGGAAACACCTTATAATGTTTATGGCGGATTACAGGATAACGGTTCATGGAAAGGTCCAAGCAGAGTTAATGCAGCCGGAGGTATTCGTAATTCGTATTGGGAAGAGGTTGGTTTTGGTGATGGATTTGATGTAGCTGCTGATCTTGCTGATTCAAGGTATGTCTATTATATGTCCCAGGGAGGTAATCTTGGTAGATATGATCACATAACAGGTGATAGGAAATTAATTCGTCCTGTTCATCCTGATGGAGAAAAATTAAGATTTAACTGGAACGCCGGTTTTACTCAGGATCCTTTCAATAAAACTACCATTTATTACGGTTCTCAGTATTTACACAAAAGTACGGATAGGGGGAACAACTGGTCAATTATTTCCCCCGATCTTACAACAAATGATACGACAAAACAGAAGCAATTAAACAGTGGCGGACTTACATACGATGTAACAAATGCCGAAAACTTTACTACTATTATTTCAATTGCACCAAGTCCACTTAAAGAGGGTGTTATCTGGGTTGGAACA
The DNA here is from genome assembly GCA_018333725.1 of Melioribacter sp. Taxonomy (GTDB): domain Bacteria; phylum Bacteroidota; class Ignavibacteria; order Ignavibacteriales; family Melioribacteraceae; genus DSXH01. Next base: position 2,365 of record JAGXSM010000042.1, read on the forward strand.
GATGATGGAAATCTTCAGCTTACAAAGGATGGCGGTAAGACATGGGAGAATGTAATTAAGAATATTAAAGGTGTCCCCGAAGGTTCATGGATTCCACAGATAAGAGCATCATCATATAATTATGAAGAAGCATTTGTGGTGATAAATAATTATCGCCGCGATGATTGGAAACCATATATTTATCATACTATCGATTTTGGAAAAAGCTGGAAACCAATTGTAAAAGAAAATGACGTAATGGGTTATGCTCTTTCGTTCATTCAGGATCCTATTGAAAAAAATCTCTACTTCGTTGGTACTGAATTTGGATTATATGTTAGCATCGACGTCGGTAAAACATGGACAAAGTGGACTAAAGGTTACCCGACAGTATCAACATACGATTTAGCAATTCATCCTCGTGAACATGATCTTGTTGTTGGAACATTCGGTCGTTCTGTTTATGTTTTTGATGATTTCCGACCATTGAGAAAAATTGCTAAAGAGGGAATTAAATTATTAGAAAGAATAGTCGTCTCATTCGAAATACCTGATGCTTACCGTTACATTCAAAAGCAAGCACCGGGCTTAAGATTTGCAGCTGCAGCCGAATTTAAAGGTGATAATCTTCAGCAAGGTGCTATGATTACTTACTATCTTTCAAATGATACTGCTAAAGCATCCGAAAAAGTAAGAATTCAGATTTATGATCAATCGGGCAATTTAATTCGTACTATTACTAATAAGTATGAAAAAGGAATTAATAGAATATTCTGGGGATTTGAAAGAAAGGGAGTTAGATTCCCCGGTTCACCTAAGATGCAAGAAGATTCTGAACCTTCTGGTCCACCCGTATTACCCGGTAACTACAAGGTAAAGATTATATATAAAAATATTTCCGATTCTTCTAATGTAAATGTTTATTATGATCCCCGTCTTTATATAAATATTGCTGATCTAAAAGAAAGAGAATCTTTACTTGCACAATTAAATTCTAAAATTGAAGTTGTTACCGGTGCATCCGACCGTCTTGAGGAAGCTGTTAAAACTATTAATCTGATAGAAGAAAAAATGAAAGGTAAAAATGGAGATCAGTTTAAACAGATTCTTAAGGATTGTATGAGTCTAAAGGACGAATTAAAAATGCTCAATGAACTGATTAATCAGCCACGTGTTCAGGGAATAAGAACTGATGAAGATAAACTATCCTCCCGTCTAAGACGTGCTTATTCATCAATAACAGGTTATTGGGATAAACCGGGTTTAAGTGAACAAGTCAGCTTAAAATTAGTTGATGATTCAATAAATATAGTGTTGCCTAAAATAAATCTCTTTTTCGAAAATCGATGGAAGAGTTTTAGAGATAAAGTTGAAGGTCTGAATATCAATCTTTTTGAGGATTATCAGCCTATAAAACTGTAATCGGTTCAAGAATAATTTAAAATAACTGATTTAAGAGGTACAGTTGTACCTCTTCTTATATAAATTTAACACAAATATTAATTATGTCTTATTGAATCACTATTTACCTCTATTTATATTTCAAATACAAAATGAGGAATTAATATGAATAACAATTCTCTGACTACTACAAATTTTGAAGGGTTTAAACTCTTTAAAAGAGGTAAAGTGCGCGATGTGTATGATCTGGGAGAATATTACTTAATCATATCAACAGACAGACTTTCTGCATTCGATGTAATTATGAAAGAGGGAATTCCTCTTAAGGGAAAAGTATTGAATCGCATTTCGAATTTCTGGTTCAATTATACCAATGATATTATTGAGAACCATATAATTTCCGTTAATGTGGATGAATATCCTGAAGTCTGTAAACCCTTTAAAGAATTACTTAAAGACCGTTCAATGCTTGTTAAAAAAGCTGAATTGATTCCACTTGAATGTATTGTGAGGGGTTATATAACCGGTTCGGGCTGGAGCGATTATAAAAAATCCGGAAATATTTGTGGTATTAAATTACGGGAAGGATTAGTGGAATCTGAAAAGCTCGATGAACCAATTTTTACTCCTTCTACTAAAGCAGAAATTGGTCTTCATGATGAAAATATTACGGAAGAACAAGCTATTTCAATTACCGGAAGTGAAACATATAATTTCCTTAAGCAAGTTACCATCAACATTTATAAGAAAGCAGCGGAATTTGCACTTACTAAAGGAATTATTATTGCAGATACAAAAATGGAATTCGGCTACTACAATGGTAAAGTAATACTAATTGATGAATTACTAACACCCGATTCATCGCGTTTCTGGCCTCTTAATGAATATAAAAAAGGAACATCTCAAAATAGTTTTGATAAACAATATGTAAGAGATTATCTGCTGTCGGTTAATTTCAATAAACAACCTCCTCCGCCGGACTTACCTGAAGAGGTAATTATTAATACAAGTAAAAAATATCAGGAAGCTCTTTACATGCTTACAGGAGAAATAATTTAATTATGCTTCCTGTTAGTATTAAGGTTATTGATAAAGAGTTTCTTGCAATTGAATGGAACGATGATGATAATAGCAGAATTAAACTATCCAGTTTACGACTTAATTGTCCTTGTGCGCTTTGTGCCTCGGATAGAGAAAACAGGAGCGAAAAATATTTCCCTATCTTCAGTTCCGATGAATTGACATTAACCGCTGTTAATATGATAGGTAATTACGCGGTAAGTATTTCATGGAAAGATGGTCATAATACCGGCATTTATGAATTCGGTTACTTAAAAAAAATATCTATTAGTTAAAGTCGCTTATAATGATACTCCCAAACCAACTTACAGTACTAAGAATTATATTAACACCCGTATTTTTTGTTTTATTTTTATCAGATGATCCTGTACTTGTTCAGATATCGATAGGTGTATTTATAATCGCGGCAATAACAGATTGGTACGACGGATGGTTGGCCCGTAAATTTAATTACATTACAGAGTGGGGAAAATTTCTAGATCCTCTTGCAGATAAAATTCTTACCTCCACTGCTTTTATTGCATTGGTAATATTAAATATCCTTCCTCTATGGATGGTTTTGTTAATTATATTGCGGGATATAATAGTAACTGCGCTAAGAATATTTGCAGATCATAGAAAAATTCCTTTCTCAACCAGCTATTCTGCTAAATGGAAAACCTTTCTGCAGATGTTCTTTCTCTATTATTTACTTCTCTTTTATACTGCTAACAAGGCTGAATGGATTAATAAATTAAGTCCTGATCTATTCAAGACATTGTTAAATGCCGACTTAATTTATTTTACTATGTTAACGATTACACTTTTTACCTTAATTACCGGTATAACATATGTAACAACAAATAGAATTCTCATTAAAAAACTATTCCATCTTGGAAATAAATCTAATTGAAAGAATAATAGGATCGGGGTTCTTTACAGGCTATATTCCTAAAGCCAGCGGAACCTTTGCAAGTGCTTTGGCTTTGCTGTTATTTTTAATACCCGGTTTTGAGAATCCAACTTTTTTAATGTTTTTAATTTCGGTATCAATTGTAGTGGGTGTGCCTATTGCAACCAAATTCGAAAAATTATATGGACAAGATCCTTCTCAATATACTTTCGATGAATTTATCGGTACCTGGATAACAATGCTCTTCATTCCCAAAAAAGTCTGGATAATTTTACCGGCATTTGTTCTATGGAGATTACTGGATATTTATAAACCCTTTCCAGCTAAACAACTTGAATCTATTAATGGTGGCTGGGGAGTTATTCTTGATGATGTAGTAGCAGGTCTTTATTCATTCATTATCGTTCAATTAACTATTCATATCATTAACCGGTTAACATAGTAGAGTGATTTAATTATGAAAGCAGAAATCATTACAATAGGCGATGAAATACTTATTGGTCAGACTTTGAATACTAATGCAGCATTTATCGGATCGAAATTAGCTGATCTACAAATCGATGTTTCATTTTCGTGTGTAGTGCATGATAATGAATCTGATATCAAAAATGAGTTTAAAAAAGCTTATGAGCATAACGACGTTATAGTTGTTACCGGTGGTTTAGGTCCAACACATGATGATGTTACGCGTAAATGTGTTGTAGATTTCTTCAAAACTGAATTGATACAGAACGAAGAAGTACTTGCCGACATTAAAAAATTCTTTGAGGTAAGAGGGAGACAGCTTACTAAAACTAATGAAGGTCAGGCATTGGTTCCAAAAATTGCAGTTCCAATTAGAAACAGTAGGGGAACAGCTCCCGGTTTCTGGATCGAGAAGAATAAGAGAATTTTTATTGTTATGCCCGGTGTCCCTTACGAAATGAAAGGAATGATGGAAAACTTTGT
>JAGXSM010000043.1 GCA_018333725.1 Melioribacter sp.
TATATCACCTATAACGACACATTCAATACCGGAAGAAAATGTAAATCCATTTCGAACCAATACGTTGAATGAACTTCTTAAATAATCTCTTTCTTTTATGTATGGAATTTTTTCTTTTACAACAAATTGGTCATGATCATTTATATCCGGAAGATCTAATGATATTTTACCGCTGGAATTTTTAACTCCCACAACAGAAACTCTTTTAGAAATTGCGGCAGCAATAACAGGTAATTTCAAATAATCCTGGTGTTCGCCAAAAAGACAGATTCTTCCCGGTGTTGAGATTTTCAATTTTTGTTTCAGTGATTGCAATAGTCTTCCGTTTATTAAGAAATATTTTTCACCTTACAATACCAGTCGCTCGATTTTTCTAACATAACATTTATTCTCTTAACCAGTTCGTGCGGATCTTCTAAATTACCTTCCTGTAAAAGCGAAGATTCATATAGCTGCTCTGTTACCTGTTGAATAAATTCATCATCCACATTTGTTTTATAAACCTTCAAAAGATTTCTGATTAGTGAATGATTCTGATTTATTTCCATTATCCGTTTTTGTGTTTCTACGTTTTGATTTGCCATCTTAAGAATTTTCTGCATTGCAGCAGACATTTCATCACCATCCGAAACCAGGCATGAAGGACTATCAACAAGTCGTTTGGATAGACGGACTTCAACAACTTTATCGCCAAGAATCAATTTCATTTTAGAAAGCAGACTGCTCAAATGTTTTTCATCATCACGTGATAATTCTTCAACTTTATTATCAACTTCCTGTGAATCCTTAATTTTCTCAAGCTTCTTTAAGTCGGCATTTAATACAGATTTGAATTCATAGTCTTTATATTTTCTAATGGACGACATTACGAATTCATCGATAGGGTCGAACAGAAAAAGAACTTCGAGACCTTTCTTCTTAAAAATTTCGAGATGTGGATCGGAAAGAATAGAATCTCTGTTTGGTCCGCTTAAATAGAAAATTTCTTTCTGATCATCCTTGAACCGCGACACATAATCAGCTAAAGAAATTAATTCATCTTTATCATTACATGTGGATGAGTTAAACCGCAGTAGCTCAGAATATTTTTCGTGATTAACAAAATCGCTATAACCAAGTTTGAAAATGCGGTTATGTTCTTTCCAGAATTTCTCGTAACTATCTTTATCATTTTTAGCTTTGTCGGATAAATGCGAAAGAATAGTAGTAGTAACACTCGAAGAAATTTTAGAGAAGACAACATTTTCCTGTAAAGTTTCCCGGGAAATATTAAGCGGCAAGTCTTCTGAATCTACAACACCTTTTACAAAGCTGAGGTATTCCGGTAATAAATCCTTGTTTTTATGCTGTATCAAAACTCGGCGGACATAAAGATCGAGTCCGTAATTTTCCCTGTCCATCCAGAAGTATTCAAAACTTTTTGCTGGAATAAACAGAAGCGCATTGAATTGAATTGGAGCATCGACCGATTTGTGAATTATATCCATCGGTTCTTCATTATCATAGGTAAGAAATTTATAAAACTCTGTATACTTTTCTTTAGTAACCGAACTTTTTGGTTCACGCCATATCGCAGAAATTGTATTTATTTTTTCTTTACCGACAAAAATAGGAAATGAAATAAAACTTGAATGTTTTTTGATAATCTGTTCAAGTCTCCACTTCTCTGCAAATTCAGAAGCATCATCTTTAAGGTGAATTTCTATTTGAGTTCCTCTTTTAATTTTATCGCTTAGTTCGGAAATTTCATAGTCGCCCAATCCATCGGATTTCCATTCAATAGCAGGTTCGTCTTTTATAAATGATTTTGTTTTAATTATTACTTCTTTTGCAACCATAAAAACAGAATAGAAACCAACTCCGAATCTTCCGATAATATTATTAGCGTAGTCTTTGGCTTCGGAAACCAGTTTTACAAATTCTTCCGTACCGGATTTTGCAATTGTTCCGATGTTGGTTATTACTTCATCGCGAGTCATACCAATTCCGGTATCGGTAATTGTTAATAATTTTTTCTTTTCATCGAAATCGATTTTTACTTCCAGCGGCAGGTCGTTATCTGCAATATCAGTTCCCTTGTTCGATTCGAAACGGATTTTATCCAGTGCATCCGAAGCATTTGAAATCAGTTCGCGTAAGAAAATTTCGCGACTTGTATATAACGAGTGGACTAAAATGTCTAAAAGCTTTTTTACTTCTGCTTTAAACTCGTATTTGGTTGAATGAGTTTTTTCTGTCATTTTTTCTCCCTCCGGGTTTTAATATTCATTCATCAAATAGAAATCTGGTAAGCTATTGGAAACTATTTTAAAACGTCATAAAGTTTTTTAATTGAATTAGAAACAGAATCGGCTCCCATCTTATCAACTTTTCTATCATACGTCATAAGTCCGTTTACTTCAATCTCGACATCGGTGGTTTGTGTATAGATTGCAGCAGAAAGACCTTTCAAAATCAAACCGGGAAACTTTTCAATTAATGATAGGAATGCATTTCTTAACTCATCTGTATTGTTAAAGCTCCTGTATCCCCAATTATCTTTTTCTTTCCAAGTATGATTCTCAATTGGAAGTCCTAAACCACCAAACTCGCCAAGTGCAAGAGCGCGATTATCATCTTTATTTTCCGGCATAGAAGGACCGGGGTAATCGTGTTTATCCTGAATATCACCGGCTCCGTAAAAGTCGCTCCATTCGCTTGGTCCATCTACCAACCGGTATGGATCGTAATGCTTAATCCAGTTGCAAATTTGTATTGTGTTGAATTGCCCCCATCCCTCATTAAAAGGGACCCACACAATTATCGATTGAAAATTGTAGAGCTGATCAATAATATTTTTTAATTCCTTTTCGAACTGATATTCAGATTGAGCAGTTCGTTTAATTTCGTTATTATCACACGATGATGCGTATCCATCTCCACTCGGCATATCCTGCCAGACAAGCATTCCTAACCGGTCGCAATGGTAATAATATCTTGCAGGTTCAACCTTAACATGTTTACGGATCAGATTGAAGCCATGCTGTTTCAGTTTTTCAATATCGTAATAGAGAGCTTCATCGGATGGAGCTGTGTAAAGTCCTTCCGGCCACCATCCCTGGTCTAAAGTACCGAATTGAAATAAAAATTTATTGTTGAGCATTAATCGGGGAACACCTCTGGAATCTTTTGCAACAGAAATTTTTCGCATCGCAAAGTATGAAGTAATCTCATCAAGTAATTCATTTTTTCTGATTAGCCGAACTTTCAGGTCGTATAAAAAAGGATTTGAAGGTGACCAGAGTTTGGGAGACTTAAGTTCAACAGTCATTAAATCGCTGTAATAATATTTCTCGCGGTTTATTTCTTTTAAACCATCGTAAGCAATAATCTCAACTTCATCATCGCTTTGAATTCCTTCGTAGTCGAAATTAATCCATAATTTTTTGTCATCAATATCAGGTATCAGTTTTATATTTTTTATGTAAGTCTCGTTAACAGGTTCAATCCAGACAGTCTGCCAGATTCCAGTAACAGCAGTGTACCAGATTCCTCCGGGTTTATTAACCTGCTTACCGCGTGGTTGAAATCCATCGTTGGTTGGGTCCCATACCGAAATTATTATTCCCTGTTCGGGTGAGTCAATCAGATAATCCGTTATATCAAAGCTGAATGAATTGTATCCACCCTGATGAGACCCGACAAATTTCTTGTTAATATAAATATTTGATTCCCAATCAACAGCACCGAAGTGAAGGATTATATGTTTATTTTTCCAATCAACCGGTAATTGAAAATTTGTTTTGTACCAGAGTATATTTTCCTTACCAACCGGTTTGCCTACTCCGGATAATGCGGATTCAACAGGAAACGGGACAAGAATGTTGCCGGGGAATTGTTCAGGTAATCCTAAATGTTTTGGACGAATTACAAAATTCCAGATTCCATTCAGGTTCTTCCATTCTTTTCTTATAAGTTGAGGGCGGGGGTATTCCTGTAATACATTATCGGGAGTTAGTGATTCTCCCCATTTAGTTATTATTGGAACCTTGGCAGGTTTCCAATTCTGACCTATAATTAAAATATGACAGCAAAAAAAAATTAGAGAGAGTAAAAAAATTTTAGAATGAAATCGCATTTTTACCTCAGGAAGTTGAAATCTACTTACAAACAAGATTTATGAAAAAAAATAATTTCTTCTTCCAGTTAGTTTTTATCATTATTCTCTTCTTCTTCTTCTCCTTTAAGACCTTTCTTAAATTGTTTAATACCCTGGCCCAGACCTTTCATAAGTTCTGGAATTTTTTTACCGCCGAATAAAAGGATTAGAACAAGAACTATAAGAATTATTTCTGTTGCGCCGAAATTTCCCACTTTATTATTCCTTTCTTTTGATTGGTTCAAATATAATAATTTCTGGATTACCGAATTACACCAATAAAATTAATTACCGATATAATGAACCGGTAATGCATAAGGAGAATATCGCTTAAGGATTTGATACTGAGTTATCATAGCTGATTCATTACCCTCTTCGTTGTAAATCTTCATCAGGTAGAATCTTGAAATCATATTTAGTGAATCGAGTTTGATGGAATTTTCAAATGATGATTTAGCATTATTCAAATCGCCACTATGATAAAAAGAAGAACCTCTTACTGCTTCAATATCGGACCTTCGCAAAGGACATCTAAATTCAGCTTCATCACATTTATCAAGAATTTTCTTAATCAGATCCGGCTTCTTGTTGTTATTCATATTGAGAAATAAATTATTTGCTTCTATAAAAGGTTTAAGAAATTTCACATCACATTGAGAGTTCTCAGTAATTAAGGGTTGATTTCGCTTTGTATAAATAGGTAATAACTGTTTTAATTCTTCGGAATAGATAAGTTGACAGTAATAATTTTTATAGAACATGTATTGAACAAAAATAGCGCACTCAGCAAATGCAGTAGGTTTTGCACCGGCCGGGAATATTATGTAATCGGGATTTCTTTGCAATACATAATCTGCATTATACCTTCTCTCTTTCCATAGGACCGGTAATTCTTCATCAATACCGGGTACTTCCACCGGATTATGGGCAATATACTTATCAGTTAAACCGACAATGTCAATTACCTCCGCACCTGAATAATAAGAGAATGAACCTATTGTAGAAAGAGCTACGGTTTTTTTTTCTCCCGATTCGTCTTCACTTCCAATTCTGTTTATCCAATCGGCATATACTTTCATTTTTGTTACAAGACCAACTTCATAACTACGTTTCAGTTTCATTTCAGGATAATTATTGAAATAACTTGAAATGACTGCACATGTGTAAATTATTGCTACCGATGTAATTACTAAATACTTTTTTATTGAAGAGACTTTTAAAAATGTGAGGTGATAAATTGTTATTGTTGAAAAAATAATTACCAGCGGAAGGATGGGTAAGAAAAACCGGTCAATAGGAAGAACATCTCCACCTATGAGAATGATAAACATTAGATAAATAGTTACAAAGTAATAAAAGAAATAAGTCTCTTTGCGCAGAGTTTTTTCCCAAAAGTTTATTATCGGGATGATGAATAGAAGACCATAGAGAAAGTTGTTTTTAATTCCGATTAAAACATACTCAATACCTCTATTAAAATTCTCAAGGTTAAATCCTGTCTTGGCATAAAAAGTATTTGGTAAGAAATAGCCGTAGTAGATATATCTAAAAGCAATGTATAATAAAACAGGAACCATGTAGAAAATAATTTCTTTTCTCAGAATAATTGCATCTGGATTGTGTAGTTCATCTTTCAACTTAAAAACTGGTAAATAATTTGTGAGATTACTGTGTGCTACAATAAGAAAAAAAATCAATACACCTTCCGGCCGCAATAGTGAATTCAAAACGGAAGAGACGACAAATACAATATCCGGTTGATTGCTCTTATATAGATAGCGGTAAACTGACAGACACGTTAAAAACGTAAAGAGTGCCGATTCCATTCCGCTAATTCCCCAGTATAAAAACGGTGAGGAATAAGAAATAATTAGGGGGGGGATAAGTGAAATCAAATATGAGATGGATTTCTCAGAATCCTTATCCAATAAAAATTTTGCTGTATAAAACTTTTTAGTGAAGAAATAAGAAAGTAATAAAATTGCGATTGCAGATAACTGCGAGAATAGTTGTGTTATTAACGGCATATCAACGTTAAAAGAAAATAGTTTACCTGTTAATCCCGCAAACGATAGTAAAAGAAACCAAAGAAAATTTGTATATCCTTCAACTTTTTCACCGTTGTTAAATACAAGTCCATTACCATTTAAAAAATTATCTACATATCGCAGAGTTATGTAAGCGTCGTCCTGAATAAAATTTATTTGATTCATCCTGAAAAGCGTAAGGCCACATATCGCAGCAAGGAGAATTAAAGAAAATATTTTTAGTGTTTTGCTAATCATCAATTATGAATTTCACTTATAGTAATGTAAATTTTGCCACTCGATAATCCAATATATTTATTTTTTTGAAATCATTTTCACAACATATTAAAGAAACTTTAAAACTCGCACTCCCGATTTCACTCGGTCAGCTCGGGCATATAATGATGGGTGTGGTTGATAGTCTTATGGTTGGTAAAGTTGGTACGGCATCACTTGCAGCGGCGTCACTTGTAAACGGACTTTTCTTTTTGATCCTTGTACTCGGTTTCGGTATGACATTTGCGCTTTCGCCATTAATTGCAATTTCCAAAGGAGAAAAAAATCTTGCTCAATGCGGCGTTATACTTAACCATGGATTGTTCGTTAATTCATTATTTGCTGTTATACTTATGGTTCTTGTTTATCTAACCGGATTTATGATTCCATTTTTGAATCAACCTGCAGACGTTACAAAACTTGCAACTTCATATATGCAGATCCTCTCTACATCAATTATTCCATTTGTAATATTTGCATGTTATAGACAATTTCTTGAAGGACTATCAATTCCCAATCCACCAATGGTTATTGCTATTATTGCAAATTTTCTAAATGCGTTTTTGAACTGGATGTTTATTTATGGCAATCTTGGATTTTCTGCAATGGGTTTAGACGGCGCAGGTTACGCAACCTCAATTACTCGCTGGATAATGATGTTTGCCCTTTTTATCTATGTTGTAAAGAGTAAAAAGCTAATTGAGTTTTACCCGGCACTCAGTTTTAAGAATCTAAATAATAAATTAATAAGTAAAATTATTAGCATCGGGTTGCCGAGCGGATTGCAATATTTTTTAGAAGTTGCCGCATTTTCATTTGCGACAGTAATGGTTGGCTGGCTTGGCAAAGTTCCGCTTGCTGCAAACCAGATTGCACTTAATTTAGCTTCAATTTCTTATATGGTTATACTAGGTATTTCATTTGCAGGTGCTGTTAGAGTTGGCGAAGAATACGGAGCTAGGAATATTCAAGGAATAAGACGTGCCGGATTTTCTGCTATTGGTCTTTCGGTTATTATTATGTTTTCATCCGGATTGATTTTTATTCTATTCAGAAATTACATACCGCTATTTTATATAAACGAGATAGACGTTGTAGAAAATGCTGCAAGACTTTTAATTGTAGCAGCAATGTTTCAGATTTCTGATGGATTACAAGCTACAGGAATTGGAGTGCTACGCGGATTAACGGACGTTAAAATTCCCCTTTTAGTTAGCTTCGCTTCATACTGGTTGTTAGGAATTCCAACCGGCTACCTATTAGGTATTGTTATGAATTATGGAGCTGTTGGTGTGTGGATTGGT
>JAGXSM010000044.1 GCA_018333725.1 Melioribacter sp.
GAGAATGATTACGCTTACTGCATGAAGCAGTTGGCTCTTTGTTTAATTTGAGGTGATGATTACTAAAATCAACATTCATTAAAACATCGTCATTCTATCAATGAACGTTCTTTTATAAAAAAACAACAAAATTTAGTCTACTCAAAACTAAATGCGAATTTTTCAGATGTTTCTAATTAATAAAAATTTTTCTTGACAATAAGACTAATTGTCCTTAGCTTTGAACCAGTTACCAGCCGAAATAAAGAAAAAGTAATTATTATTACTTCTAAATGAGGAGTAAAGAAAGTAGTGTAAACGAGGGGGTTTTTCTTTTTCAGAAGATAAGTTCAACCAGCCGACAGCCGAAAAAATAAATTCAGCCGAGAGGGTAAATCAGCCGAGTTATTTTTTAATTAGTAAGTTTCAAACACATCAGAGAGGGTGCTTATGAAAAAACTTATTTTACTATTTCTGTTAATTCCATTTGTTGTTTTACCACAAACTCCAAATGGAACAACAGGAGTATCAATTACAACGTCATTTGTTATCCCAGGTGGTTTAGATCCAGGGACTTTTACAGATGGGAATCCATATGATTTTGTAGTGATTGATCCTTCAGGTCCTACAGTAATTGAAACAGTTGATTTCAACTACGATGATACTAATGGGAACACATTGAATCTTGTTAATCCACTTCTTTATAATACTACTTATGAGTGGGGAGTATGGGCTGACGGAAACGATCCTTTAGTTGATCCAATCATTTATGGACCATACAGTTTTACTACATTACTTGCCACTCCATTGTTGGTTGGACCAGCTGATGCAGCAACAGGAGTATCAATTAATCCGTCATTATCATGGACGCTTGATGCAAGTACATCAGACGTTGATTATTATATTGATTATGATGATGATGGCGAGCTTGCACTTGATAAGTTAACTGTTGGACCATTTGCTGCATCTCCTCAATCGATTGGTCCACTTGCATACAACACAACTTACATCTGGCAGGTTAGAGCTGTTGTCAATAATGGCGCACTACCAAATGATGGAGAAGAAACAACATCATTAACAAGAACTTTTACAACAGAAATTGCAACTCCCGTTCTTACAGCTCCAGCTAATGCTTCTAGTCAATCCATTACTCCAACATTTACATGGACTTTAGCAGGCGGCACTGGAGGTGTTACATATGATTTACAATATCACACCGGAGGAGGATTCCCGGGTACAACTGTAGCTGGAGTAACATCAGGACACAATACTACAGTTTTCGTTTATAGTACTACGTATACCTGGAGGATTGTTGCAAAGAAAGCTGGTGAAGCTGATAAACCATCTTCATCAAGAACATTTACAACAGGTAATCCAAATTTATTAGCGTCAGTTGCTAACCCATCCCAGGGTAACTATGCTGTTGGAATATCTGTTCTTCCAACATTTACTTGGTTACCATCTACTGGCGCCACTTCCTATGATTTAGAAGTTTCTACTGATCCAGCTTTTGGTTCTTTAGTTACTTTAACAGGTAATTTGGCGATTGCCGGACTTACATATACAGTGCAGCCATTTGAGCAACTTAATTCCGGAACATTATATTATTGGAGAGTATTGATTAATGGCGGAGTAAATGATGGTATCTATTCAAATTCATGGGAATTTACAACTCATAATGGTAATCTAAACTTTACAACATACTATCCATATGGCACATCAGTAAATTTAGCATGGTTACTTTTACCATACACTGCAAATGTAAAGTATGATCTCTATTATTCAGACGACGGATTTCTTACTTATACAACAGTACCAAATTTAACGAATACTTTTTATACTTTAACAGGTTTAGCAACAGGTACAACATACGGTGTTATTGTACGTGCAAAAAATAATGCCGGAACTGTAATTATTTCATATTCAGCAGCTGTTAGTTTTACAACAGATGGTTTACCAACACCATATTTATCTTTTCCAATAGGTGGAGCCACAACATATTCTAATCCACCATATTTATATTGGTACACAGGAACATTGTTCAGCGGACAGTATCAGGTTAGATACGCTACTAATTCATCTGTTGATGGTAATGGCGAATTGAATCATGGTTCTGCTGCTAACCTTGCATTAACATCAAATTTATTTACTGTGTTTCCAGCTCCTTTAACTGCCGGACAGACTTATTACTGGCAAGTAAGGTGCTACGATGGAGTAACTTATGGTCCTTGGTCATTAGTAGAGAGTTTTGTAATCTACAGCTCAACACCAACAGTTGCACCTGTACCATATCCATCCTGGCCGCTAGGTGGATATGATTATTATATTAATCCACCAACATTTTTCTGGTACACAGGAACATTTACAACAGGATTATCATTCCAGGTTCAGTGGGATGATGATTCAGATCTAAATACAGCGCCACTTGGAACTTCTGCATGGTTTGCTTCTAATCTATATTATACTTTAGGTGCAGCTTTAACTCCGGGCACCTACTGGTGGAGAGTAAGATCATCAATTGATGGCGGAATAACCTGGTCAGCATGGTCAACAACAGAAAGCTTTGTTATTCCGGCAGCAACAAGCACAGTATCTGTTCCATATCCAACTGCGCCTGTGGGAACAATAGTAGCAACATTAAACCCGACTATGTCGTGGTTTGCATTAACTCCTCCGGCACTACAATACAGAGTAAGGATTTCGCCTTATTCAAGTGTTGATGGTAGTGGTATGTTGAATCATGTTACAGCTCAATCATCCGGATGGACAAGTTCAACATCAATTGCCTATAATTCATTACCTTCAGCACCTCCAGCATTGATTGCTGGTGTAACATATTACTGGCAAGTTCAAGCCCGGTTAGCAGCACCGCCGAACACAGAATCAAGCTGGTCTTATGTTGTTAGTTTTGAAACCGCCGCCGGAGCTACTGCAATTGTTCCTTTAGTTGTAAGCCCAATTCAGGGACAGCCGATCAATAATACATCTGCAATATTGACGTGGGCATTACCAAGTCAATCTCAGACTCATTTGAAATTCGATGTTGAATATTCTAAGAGTGCAGATTTTACAAACGCTGTTAAAATAAGCGGAGTTAACGAACCGTTTGCAAAGATCGACGGTTTAGATAAGAATTCAAAATATTACTGGAGAGTTTATTCCAAGAACAATAATGGTTCACAATCAATGTATTCTTCTGTTGGATCATTCAGTACAGGAAATATTACAAGCGTAGAACCTGTGCAACAAGTAATACCAGCCAATTTCGAATTAGCACAGAATTATCCGAATCCATTTAATCCAACAACCAGTATAACTTACTCAATACCAAAAGATAATTTCGTAAGCATTAAGGTTTACGATATGCTTGGTAGGGAAGTAGCGACACTGGTTAATGATTACAAAAATGCTGGTAATCATACAATTAACTGGAACGGGGAGGACAATTCTGGACAGAAAGTTGCAAGCGGTACATATATCTATAGAATTACTGCGGGCAATTTTGTAGCTACAAAGAAAATGGTTCTCTTAAAGTAATTTTTAGTATAAGTGAATAATGAAAAACATTTTACAACAAAAATTTTAAGAGGTAAATAAAATGGGTAAACTTGGTGCAACAATATTCGTTTTCGTGATGATAGCCGTAATTGGCCTGGCTCTATACGCTTGTCATCAGGCATACTTTGCCTAGTTATGTTATTATGCCTTGAAGGTTAATGACCTTCAAGGTTACTTAAATAAATCATTTTAATAAAAGGTCATCCCGTTTATGCGGGCTGACCTTTTTTTCTTTAAATAATATTTAGAAATTATACTGCAATTTGCATATTAACTTTATGATTCATTATGGAAATAAAATTTCAGAATTATGAATTGCTGCTAAGACACAAATTCGGAATTTCATACCACTCAAGATTATCTACACCGGCAGTAATAATAAAACTTAATCAGGGAGAATATGAAGGGTATGGAGAAGCAAGTTTACCTCCTTACCTTGGTGAAACTCAGGATTCTGTAATTTCATTTCTAAATAGGATTAAGCTTAGAGATATCACTTCATTTAATGACCTGATCGATTTGTCCAAAGAAATAAATTCTGTTTCCATAAATGATTACGCAGCCAAAGCTTCAATAAATATTGCTATGCACGATCTATATGGAAAGATATCAAATCAATCTTGCTATGCCTTATATGGAATTGAGAAATCGCCACTGCTTTTCACTTCATATACAATTGGTATTGATTCACCTGAAATGATTATCAAAAAAATAGAAGAAGCTAAGTCATATAAAATTCTAAAAATTAAGCTGGGAACTGAGAATGACCGGAAAATTTTAGAGTTGATTAGAGAATGTACAGATAAACCGCTTTATGTAGATGCCAATCAAGGTTGGAAAGATAAATACTCAGCTCAGGAGTTTGTTAATTATCTGGCCGAGAATAATGTTCTATTAGTAGAGCAGCCATTCCCAATTAACAATTATGAAGATTCAGCGTGGTTAAGTGAAAGATCGCCATTACCGATAATTGCTGATGAATCAATTCAGACTATACGAGATATTGATTGGGCTAAGAATTGTTTTACCGGTATAAATATTAAGTTGATGAAATGCGGAGGAATTACTGAAGCATATAAAATGATTAAGAAGGGGAGAGAAGCGAATCTGAAGATTATGCTTGGATGTATGACGGAATCTTCTTGTGCCATTTCTGCTGCAATTCAATTATCTGCGCTCGTTGATTATGCAGATCTTGACGGTAATCTCTTAATACTGAATGATCCTTTCACTTGCAATACAGTAAAAGATGGACAACTTAAATTACCTGATGGTAATGGTCTTGGAATAATTCCTGATAAAAATAAATTGACCATATAATAAATTTATATGAAAGGGCGAGAAAGATTTTACGTTTCTCCATTAGTTAGATTTTTAATTTACTTATAAACAAATTATCTTACCGACCGGAATGAGATTTACTTAGTATTAGAACGAACTCATTATAGAATTCCACTGTTTATAATTTCGTGTATCGACCAAAAATCCGGAAAATTGAAAGCGGAAAATGAAAAGAATTAGTTTATATATCTACCTGAGTATTTCACTGGTTTTATCTACAAATTGTAATGTTAATTTAAAAGCAGAAACAGAAATTTATTTCAGGTTGAATCAAGTCGGCTTTCTAACTGACGAAAATAAAACTGCTATTATACTATCTAATACAAATCTGGATGGACTTAAAGTTGAAGTAAAAAATATACGGACAAATCAAGCTGCTTATTCTCAGGTTCTTAAAAATAATCTTGGTCCATACGGTAATTTCAAGTTTACATACTCGTTTGATTTTACAACCGTTGCACAAACAGGTGAGTTTTTACTTGAAGCTGCGAACCGTCAATCTTTACCGTTTGCAATTAGTAACAATGTTAATAAAGGGATCGCAGAATTATTACTGGATTTTTTTAAAATACAACGATGCGGATACACAAATCCCGAACTCCATAAAGTTTGTCATATTGCAGATGCAACAAGTATAGTAGATGGAAAAAGAACTCTTCAGCAATCAGTCGATTTAACAGGCGGATGGCATGATGCCGGAGACTATGTTAAGTTTCTTAATACAACTGCTTACTCCACATATATACTTTTGTTTGCTTATGAATTCAATCCGCAGAAATTCGGATTTGATAGAGACAGAAACGGTTCTCCGGATATTCTTGAAGAAGCAAAAATCGGTTTGGATTGGATGATCCGTGCTGCTTATAAAAGCGATAAATTCATTACACAGGTTCAGGATCTAAGAGATCATGATGTTGGTTGGCGATTGCCCGAAGATGATCCGCTTGCTTTCGATAGACCCGGATTCGTTGGAATTGGAAAAAATTTAATAGGGATTTATTCTGCTACTATGGCAATCGCATCAAGAATTTGGCGCGATAAATTCCAGTACAATGAATTTGCCGATAAATGTCTGGGACTTGCTGAAAAATATTATTCTATAAGTAACCGGGTACCCGATGTTGATAGTAGCGGCACAGGAATGTATCTGGATAATTCATTCGAAGGTAAAATGGCTCTCGGTGCTGTAGAACTTTAC
>JAGXSM010000045.1 GCA_018333725.1 Melioribacter sp.
TGTTAGAGTCGTGCTAAAAGAACGTGATCAAAGAAAACGCTCACAACAGGAAATTGCGGATCAACTTACACGTTTAGCTGCTAGATATAACGATGCTCGGTCATTCGTCGTGCAAAGTCAATCTATTAGTACAAGAAGAGGCGGGTTACCTGTGCAATATGTAATTCAAGCTCCTGATATTGAGCGGCTCCGTCAGGTAATTCCTAAATTTTTAGAAGCTGCACAGGACGATCCGACTTTTGCTAATGTTGATATCAATCTTAAATTCAACAAGCCTGAAATTCTTATAGAAATAAACAGAACAAAAGCACGCGAACTTGGTGTCTCGGCTTTAGATATTGCCCAAACCATGCAGCTTGCTTATAGCGGTCAGCGTTTCGGATTCTATGTAATGAACGGAAAACAATACTCGGTTATTGGCCAGGTATTTAGAGAGAACAGAAACAAGCCGCTCGATCTCGCGTCGTTATATGTTCGAAATAACCGTGGCGAATTAATTCAGCTTGATAATCTTATCACAATGAAAGAAAGAAGCAGTCCACCACAACTTTACAGGTTCAACCGTTATGCAAGCGCAACTGTATCTGCATCTCTTGCACCCGGTATAACAATTGGCAACGGAATTGAAGCAATGGATAGAATTGCTAAAAAAGTTCTTGATGATAAATTTTCGACCGCTCTGGAAGGTGCATCTAAAGACTTTGTTGAAAGCTCATCAAGTTTACTATTCACATTTATGCTTGCGCTTGTATTAATCTACTTAACATTAGCGGCTCAGTTCGAAAGTTTCCGCGATCCTTTCATTATCATGTTTACTGTTCCTCTGGCAATTGCCGGCGCAGTTTTATCACTCTGGTACTTCGGACAGACACTAAATATTTTTAGTCAGATAGGACAAATAATGTTGATAGGTCTTGTTACTAAGAACGGAATACTAATAGTTGAATTTGCAAATCAGAAAAAAGCACAGGGATTAAATGTAATTGATGCAGTTAAAGAAGCGGCACGTTTAAGATTGCGTCCTATTCTTATGACAAGTTTATCAACCGTATTAGGCACATTACCAATTGCGCTGGCATTAGGTGCCGGTTCAGAAAGCCGTGTTTCAATGGGTATTGCTGTTATTGGAGGATTAATTTTTTCAACAATATTAACGCTATTTGTTATACCGGCAAT
This sequence comes from Melioribacter sp., assembly GCA_018333725.1. GTDB lineage: Bacteria > Bacteroidota > Ignavibacteria > Ignavibacteriales > Melioribacteraceae > DSXH01. The sequence goes on from JAGXSM010000045.1 coordinate 1,177, forward strand.
CTATTCTTACTTCTCAGAAAAAACTAAAACAGTTAGCAATGTTGCCATAGGTGAAGAAGAAAAAGAAATGCTTCATGTTGAGGAAATGGCTGAGGTTTCAAAATAATTTTTTAAATGAGACGTTCCATCGGAACGTCTCTTCATATAACATTCATTTCTCTTTGCAAAAATGCCAATGCCGACCTATCTTGCACACTAAAAAAAGGCATCCTATGACAGAAACCACACCCAAAGTCAGCGTATTCAAATCCTTTTCCAAGAATTTTTGGACCGTGATAATGATGGAGTTTTTTGAGCGCGGTTCCTATTACGGTATGATGAGTATTCTTTCTGTTTATATGACAGATCAATTAAGTTTTTCCAAGGAGAGTGTTGGTGTAATTAAAAGCACAATTCAACCTCTTCTTTATATTCTTCCAATCTTATCCGGTGCAATAGGCGATAGATATGGATACAGAAAGACATTAACTTTTGCATTCCTGTTTCTCGGACTCGGATATTTTCTTACAAGTCAAACAACCGAGTACGCAATGGTATTTGCAAGTTTAGTTATAATGGCGTTCGGTGCCGGTGCTTTCAAGCCAATGATTTCCGGAACAATTGCACGGGAAACTAATGAATCTAACTCTACAGTAGGATTTGGAATTTTCTACTGGTCAATTAATCTTGGCGCATTTTTATTCCCGTTGATTTTAGTTCCTTACATCAAAAGTGCATTCGGGTGGCAATATGTAATGATGGCGTCAGCAATTTGCACCGCCGCAATGTTAATTCCAACTTATCTTATTTATAAAGAACCTAAAAAACCAGAGAGCACTAAAAAACTATCTGAAGTATTGGAAGGAATGATCCTTGTGTTAACGGATTTCAGATTTATCGGATTGATTATTATCTACTCGGGTTTCTGGATTCTATATTTCCAGATGTTCGATTCGGTGCTCTGGTATGTTCAGAAATATGTTGATGCATCTTCACTTGATAGCGCGGTTAACGGTTTGTTTGCAGCAATCGGAATTAATCTAAACTGGAAATTTGATGTTGAACATGTTACTGTTATAAACGCCGGGACAATCATCCTTCTTCAAATAATTGTTTCGAATATTGTAAAGAATAAAAAAGCACTTCCTACAATGATTACCGGCATAACAATGGGAACAGTAGGTATGGCGGTTCTTGCTATATCTACAAATATCTGGGTATTTATGATTGGTATTATGGTATTCTCAATTGGCGAGATGACTGCGCATCCCAAATTTATTAGTTACGTAGGATTAATTGCACCCGAAGATAAAAAAGCTTTGTACCTTGGTTACTCATTTTTATACGGAGTATTAGGAAGCGGTATTGGAGGAATTCTTGGTGCTAATCTTTATGTACACTTTGTTGATAATCTTAACCAGCCGAGTTTATTGTGGATTATTTTCAGTATGATTGGGGTGGTTACTATTATCGGGCTCTTGTTATACAATAAATATCTTGCGCCAAAAACGAAAAATGTATAATTAATGATAAATGACTAAAGATGACCGGACTAAAAAGTATTTTCCTGAAGACAGTATTTATTTTGCTTTTATTATTTTTACAAATTTTTGCTCAGCACGATAATGTGCCGATTGATCATGATGTTTATCTTTTTCTGAAAGAGATGAAAGTTAAGGGGATATTAAAAGGGGTTCACGATGATAATCCGGTTATGTCCAGGTATGAAGTAAGAAAACATCTCGAATTATTGAATGAGAACAACAACTATTTAAGCGCTACAGAAAAGCGGATATTAAAAAAATTTCAGAATGAATTTTATGATGACAAAGCCGACAGTTCAAACACGTTCCAGTTTTTTGGTGAGGGCGCCGGCTTTTCATCGGATTATTCCGATTTCTTTTCCGACAAAATAAAACACATGTATAGTTACCGCGATGATAATGCAAATTATTATCTCGAAATACTCGGTAGAGCATTACAGGGGCAGCAGTTCAAACCATTTGTAAACAACTCTTCATTATTTGATATCGGATTCAGATTCAGAGGAACCGTATTCGATAAGATCGGTTATAGTCTAACAGCACAAAAAGGTGGTATTGCCGGCTCTCAGGAGTTGGCGCCGACTTTTGATCCGCGGCTGAATTACAATTTCAAATATTACGAACGCTTCGAAAATATTGGCAATTACGATTTTGCAGAAGGTTATTTGCGTTATTATACTGAACCGGCAGATGGTATGAAACTCGCGCTTCAAATTGGTCGAGAAAAATTGAAACTTGGATACGGTTACGGCAGCAAACTTGTTTTATCGGGCGATCACCCTGTGCTCGATTTTATTAAAACGGATTTCAATTACGGAATATTTAGCTTCACTTCGCTTCATGCTTCAACGGTTGGCGAGTTTCACTTCGATAGAGAATTAAACTACACAAAACATATTGCTTATAACCGGTTCAAACTTTCATTCGAAAATCTTTTTGATCTTGGATTCGGCGAATCGATTATTTATAGCGGGCGGGGACTTGATCTTGCTTACCTCAATCCGTTTGCTTTCTATAAATATGTTGAGATGTCTCTTCAGGATAGAGATAACGGATTGGTTTTTCTGGATTTTCAATCGAACTTCATAAAGAATCTTGAATTTCAGGTAACATTTTTCCTTGATGAAAATATTCTATCGCACTTACAGGAACTGGATCTTTTCTCAAATAAAACCGCCTATCAGGTTGGTGCATTCTGGTATTCACCGTTTTCTATAGATGATCTGTCTCTCGTTCTTGAATACACAAGAATCCGTCCTTATGTCTATTCGCATGTCAATATAAAAAATTCTTATACATCGCATGCACAGAATCTTGGTCATAGAATCGGCCCTAATGCAGACGAAATTCACACTGCGGTTACGTATAACATCAATGAAAAGATGAAGGTCAATTTTGAATTTCAGCATGTCCGTTCCGGCGAAAATATTTACGATGGTCAGGGCAACCTTATTTTTAATGCCGGTGGTGATTATATGACCGGACACAGAGAATTGATTGATGCAAAGTATATCAACTTTTTAGATGGCGAGAGAATAAACCAGAATATTTTTTCGTTCAGCTTTAGAATTGAGCCGATAAGAGAACTATGGTTCGATCTCTTCTATAGATATATTGCAGAAAGAAATGTAACTAAAGAAACTTCACTAAACACAAGTTATGCTTACCTTAGAATGATGTTTAACTTCTGATATTACTTTCCAACAAGATTAACACGCAGATATATCAGCAAGCAGCTGAAATCACAGAAGCTATTTCAAGTAAACCATCTTTTTTGTTTGTGAAAAATTTCCGGCGGTTAGTCTATGAAAATAAATTCCGCTGTATAATTCTCTATTCTCAATTTTAAATTCGCAATTATAATGTCCCGGTAGTTTGTATTCATCAACAAGCGTAGCAACTTCTCTACCCAGAATATCATATACTTTTAATGTTACATGCTGTAAGGTCGAGGCATGCCTCGACCCTACGTTTGCGATTGTATATTTTATTGTTGTTCCCGGGTTAAACGGATTAGGGTAATTCTGCGAAAGCACGAACTCTGCCGGTATTATCTGCTGCTCATCAATACTTGTAGGGACCTTTGTCCAGCACTTAATTGAATTACTCTGGAAGTTGGCATTAATAATTTTATTTCCATCAGGACTGAAAATAATTTTGCTTACTGTCTGACCGGCTTGACCAACCGGACTTGTCCATATTAAATTACCATTAGAAGTGTTCCACAGTCTAATCAAACTTTCTGCAGAACCGCTTGTACGTGTAAATGAAATATACTTTCCATCGGGACTGAAATGCGGATTCATATCTTTTGCATCGCTATCCAATAATTTTGTTTGACTGCTTCCATCGGCATTCATAATCCAGATATCCCAGTCGGTTGAGCTTTGCTGTTTGCAGAAAGCAATTTTACCATATACTGCTGTGGCTGATGCAGTTCCTGTTCCCTGGATTGCAAATGTGTAAGGATTTTCATCCGCATCATTATTAGCAATGCTAATGGTTGCGGTTTTTGTTTCCGCACTTGATGGATCGAACTTAACCTGAAAAGTTGTTGATCCGCTTACAGCAATTGTTGTTAATGGATTTACAACAACAGAAAAATCTGATACATTCGTTCCGGAAATCTGAACAACAGGATTTCCATTCAGTAATAAGGTAGCCGTCCCTTTATTCTCGATTGTAAAAGTTCTGTTAACAGAACCACCATCAACAAGAACA
>JAGXSM010000046.1 GCA_018333725.1 Melioribacter sp.
GTAAATATGTTGTGCATTTCTATTTCCTTTAAAAACTAATCAGTCAAGCGGACTTTTAACGCCTAATCCCCGGTTTAATCCAGCTAATATAATTTTTTTCTCTCTTTATTATGAGGTCTGGATAGGAGTTCTATCCTTACTTGGTCAAGAAGTTTTGGTTTGCCTTCAATTAATTGCATTAATTCCCCTTGCTTATTAAAAGCAATTTATCGTAGAAGGGCAGTGTCCTTATTAAGGGGATAAACAATTTAATAGGAACAGTTGTAACATAAAGTTTGTAATTACAAATAGCAAGAAGAATTTGTGTTTGTCCTTCGACTATTCCTCGCTTCGCTCGGAATGCTCAGGACTAAAGGTGGTTGGTTCGTGGTTTTTAAGAAACTAAAAATCGAAAGTTGAATATGAATTAGCTGATGGATCGGATTCTTTAAGATAGGATTGAGCGTTAGAAGATAGGAATAATGCCGGGCTCTAATTTATTATCACCTCATTTTTATCTTTTCAGTAAGCCGCTGTCTGTATCTAATTAATTTTTCAGATGCTGAGACGTGATAATAGTGAGGGTTTATTAATCTCTTTACACCATCGTGAAGATGTTCAAGGTCGTAATTTCTTACTTCTCTTATTTCATCAATCGATGGAAATTTATAGACCGGTTTACCTTCTTTCAAAACATCATTAAGTAGAGGTTCAAAACTCGATAATTCTTTTTTATCAATTCTTCTTACAATATTTTCTTCTACAGGATGATGCAAAATATAATTATTGAAAGAATTTATTTTTTCTTCGGCTAAGCAAATTAAATCTGCTGTAGCTTTACCGCAATTATCATATAACCTGTAAACCTGTTTATTGCCGGGTAACGTCGATTTTTCAAGGTTATCGGAAATTTTAAGTGTACCGTTCCAGGTTGTTTTATGCTGAATTGAAACAAGCTTATATACACCACCTAAAGCAGGACTCCCTAAAGAAGTAATCAAATTTGTTCCTACACCAAATATCAATCTTTTAATAACGTTATCAGCATCTAATCCTTCTTTAGGTGCTTCAGTTAATATCTGAGCAATTATTTGCCAGATACTTAATTCATCAAGTTCATTAGAAAGAACTATTTTAATATCATTCAATTTAGCATCGTTAAGCATCTTAGCCGCTTTTATTGAAAGGAAAGCTAAATCCCCGGAATCGAGACGAATACCAATCGGACGGTGACCTTTTCTAATCAATTTTTCAAATACTTTAATTGCATTCGGTATTCCGCTTTTCAATGTATCGATAGTGTCAACTAATAAAATGCAATCATCCGGATAGAGATCGGCAAAAGATTCGAATGCATCCAGCTCTGTATAACCAAGCGATAAAAATAATTGAACTAAACTGTGAGCATGAGTTCCTTTAGGAGTCTTTTTCAAAATATGAGAGATGCCTACATTGGAAGTAAAATCGACTCCTCCAATCAATGCACCTCTTACACCCGCAATTGATCCGCGATCCTGGGCTCTTCTTGTACCAAATTCTATAATAACATTCCCTCTGCTTATTTCTTTTAACCGCGCAGCTTTTGTAGCAATTAAAGTCTGGTAGTTAAGTTGATTTAATAAAGGTGTTTCAAGAATTTGTGCAATAGCTAAAGGAGCAGTAATAACTGTTAAAGGTTCGTAAGGATGAACAGCCCTACCTTCTGATATAGCCTTTAAGTTAACCGAATCGAAATTACCGTTTTTTAATAACCACTTTAGAAAATCATTGTGAAATAAATTTTTTCCCTTTTCATTTTTATGTTGTTTGAGTAATGAAATATCCTGTTTGGTTATTCTTGTATTTTGCATCCAGTCAACAAGCCATTCCAGACCGGCATAAATACAATAACCGGCTTTGTGACTTCCATAATCGGGATATTTTCTAAAAAAGTGATCGAATTGTGCAGTTATCTCGTGAAGACCATTCTTATAAAATAACTGCGCCATCGAAAGCTGATACTGGTCAGTAAATAAAAATCCTTCTGTTACTTTCTGATTAAATTTTTTTAGCATATCAAACCAATTGATTACTTGTTATAAATTTTACACCTCTTTCTTTAAGCTCTTTCTTAATTATCAAAAAGTTGTTTTGATCAATTGATCTGACAGCATCTTCAATAACCGAAACCTTAAAACCTTCATTCAGAGCATCTTTAATAGAATAGTAAACACAAAAATCACCGGCTAAACCTGTTATAAAAAATTCATCAACATTGCGACCTTTAAGATAGGGGGATAAACCGGTTGATTTTATATGACCATTGTCGTAGAAAGCACTGTAACTGTCTATTTCAGTTTCCATTCCTTTTCTAAAAATTGCTTCAACTTTACCTGTTGAAAAATTATTATTGAATTCTGCTCCAAAACTTTCCTGAACACAATGGTCCGGCCATAAGATCTGTTCTATACCATTAAGAATTATTTTATCGAATACCTTCTTGCCGGGATGATTTGAAGAAAAGCTTTTATGATTTTTAGGATGCCAATCCTGCGTAGCAACAACCAGATCAAATTTTTCCTGGATTCTGTTAATAACAGGAATAATTTTGTCACCCTCGGGAACAGAAAGAGCACCACCGGGAATAAAATCGTTCTGGATATCAACAATTAGTAAAGTATTCATTGTAAATCTATTCTCCTAATTTTTTAATGTGCATCGAGCCAGTTATCTCCAACTCCGGTTTCTACTAAAACAGGAACGTTTAATGGAAGAGCTTCTTCCATTAATTTTTTTACAAGAGGAATTAAATCATCAATTTCATTTTTATGAGCATCAAAGACTAACTCATCGTGAACCTGTAAAACCATCTTACTCTTAAATTTATTTTTCTCAAGAGCTTTGTGGATATTTATCATAGCTAGTTTAATCATATCGGCAGCAGTCCCTTGAATAGGCATGTTAATAGCAACGCGTTCTTCAAACTGCCGGATAATCCTGTTATTACTATTAATGTTTTTAAGAAACCTTCTTCGTCCTGTAAGGGTTTCTGCAAATCCCTTTTTCTGTGCTTTCTTAACAGAGTCCGTCATAAAATATCTTACTTTCTTAAACGAGTTGAAATAATTATCAATTATTGCTTTAGCTTCAGTCTGAGTAATTCCTAAACGGGATTTTAACCCGAATGGACCGAGTCCGTAAAGAATTCCAAAGTTAACTTCCTTTGCTTTTCTTCTCATGTCAGGATTTACTGCATTGGGATCGATATTAAAGATTAATGCAGCTGTTCTACGATGAATATCTTCATTATTAATGAAAGCATTAGTAAGTGTTTCGTCGCCGCAAATACTTGCCATAATTCTAAGTTCAATCTGACTATAATCTGCACTCAGTATAATGTGATTCTTATCTGCCGGTACAAATGCTTTGCGGATTTCTTTACCAAGTTCGGTTCTAATTGGAATATTCTGAAGATTTGGATCGGTACTTGAAAGTCGTCCGGTTGATGCAATTGTTTGATTATAGCTTGTATGTACTCTGCCGGTCTTAGGATTAATTAAATCCGGAAGTGCATCTGCATAAGTCGATTTAAGCTTTGCGACCTGTCGGTACTCCATAATTGTATCAATGATAGGATGAGAACCTTTAAGGGATTCGAGAGCGCGCACATCTGTGGAATATCCGGTTTTAGTTTTTGTTGTTGGTGGAAGATTTAGCTTTTCAAACAATATTTTTTGAAGCTGCTGAGTTGAGTTAATATTGAATGAATCCCCGGCTTGCTTAAAAATTTCGCGGGAATAATTGTCCAATAATATTTGTAAATCTCTGCTGAATGCATTCAGACTATTAACATCAATTTTAACTCCTGTTCTTTCCATATCCTCAAGAACCGGAACAAGAGGGAATTCAATTTCATAAGCAACTCTTTCCAATCCTTCTTTTGTCAAAATCCCTTTTAATAATTCATATAAACGGTAAGTGATGTCGGCATCTTCGCAAGAGTAATCGGAAAGGCGTTCAAGCTCAACTTCAAATATTTTCTCCGGAGATTTTTTTGAACCGATAAGATCGAGCAGGGGAATCGGTTTATAACCAAGGAGTCGTTCTGATAGTTCATCCATTCCATGCTTCTGATCTGGATCAATTACATAACTTGCAAGCATAGTATCGAAATAAAAATTACTAACATCTATACCATACGATCTTAAAATTGCGATATCGTATTTACCATTCTGACATATTTTTTTTGTTTTATCATTCTCAAATATCGGTTTGAAAATTCTTATAAATTCGTTTACAGGAATTCTTCCGGATAGATCGGCTGTAAACAAACCGGATGATTCTCTGTGTGGATTAACAGCAACAAAGTAAGCTTCTTTAGGATTAATACAGAATGAGCATCCGGCAAGGTTTACATTAAATACATCTAGGGAATCGGTTTCTGTATCGAATACAAACTTATTGCATGCTTTAATTTTATCAGCTAATTCCTCTGTATCCTTAATGGAATTAATAAGCCGGTATTTAACTTTACTCTTTTCGAATACTTTTATGTTTTCTGCAACAACCGGTTCTTCCTCAGCAGTTTCAATTTCTTTTTCCTCTTCGCTCTTTTCATTTTCTAGATACAACTTTTTTATTTTGTTAATGAAAGATCTGAATTCGAGCTCTGCAAATAGAGCTGTTAATTTATTAATGTCGGGCTTTTCGTAAAGAGCTTCTTCAAGATTGAAATCGAATGGTACATCGGTATGAATAGTGGCAAGTTCTTTTGAAAGAAATGCGTTCTCTTTATTTTCTCTTAGTTTATTAATTATACCTTGTTTTTCTATTTCATCAATATTCTTGTAAATATTCTCTAATGTTTTGAATCTTTGAATTAGTGGAAGAGCTGTTTTAGGTCCGATTCCGGCAACACCCGGAATATCATCCGAACTATCTCCAACAAGTGCAAGGTAGTCGATCATTTGTTTCGGTTCGAAACCATATTCTTCACGGACTTTATTTTCATCCAGTATAATTATTTCTTCGGTCGATTTACCGGGCTTAATAATTTTTATATTTGGAGTGACGAGTTGAACAAAATCTTTATCGGGAGTAATAGCATAACTGAGCAGCCCATTTATTTCTGCTTTCTTAACAGCAGTTCCAATTAGATCATCTGCTTCATAACCGGGCAGAATGTAGAGAGGAATTTTGAATGCCTCAATAACTTCTTTTATTCTCTGAATCTGAGGAATCATATCCTCGGGCATAGATTCGCGGGACGATTTGTAATTTTCGTATCGATCATGACGGAATGTTTTTTCTTTTGAATCAAATGCAGCGGCAAGGTAATCCGGTTTGGTATCTTCAATAATTTTGAGAAGCTGACTTATAAATCCAAAAACTGCTGATGTCGGTTCACCTTTTGATGTTGTTAATGGGCGGGATATAAATGCGTAGTATCCTTTGTATGCCAGCGCCATGGCGT
>JAGXSM010000047.1 GCA_018333725.1 Melioribacter sp.
GGAAGGAATCGTAAACTCTTTTTCTTTCCCTTCAATCAAATTTTCCGGATGATACTCGCTTACTGGATTACCATAAAATTTAACTTCTGTTACCGCATTATCTTCAAAAAATATTACCGTTCTTTCGGAACTGGATTTTAACAGTCCGTTCGGTTCATCATCTTCGAAAAGATAATAAATACTCAGGACACTTCCTGTAACTTCAGTTTTTTCAAGTCCATTTTCACCGAACATCATTTCGATATTCCTACCGGAAATCTGGTCGTACTTAAAATCATATTTTTCATTTGAAGAAATTATTGATGCGTTTGAGTTAATCAATAGCCGCTTAAGCTTATTATTTTGTAAATAAACATTAATTGAGTCACCAATTAATTGAGTGTTTTCATTCCACATAACAGGTTGCGAAGTAGCATTTTCAGGTTTATATGTATAAAGGTAATCCGAGTTTCGGTAAAGGATTGTTATCTCATTTATGGATGCAAAATCTTTACGGGCAATCAACACCGAATCGGTTGCTACAACTCTTTTAGTAGAATCGTCGTAAGATTCCATAAGCTTTGATGAAATTATCAAAGTATCGAGCTGACCGTTATCTGTAGTATCGACCTTAACGAGAAAAGGATTATCATAAATTTTAGTATAGTTCGGATTATTATAATCCTCAAGACGATCTGCAAAAATTGCTAGACGGTTTTTAGGATCGTAAATCAAAACATTATTGTAAGCAAAAGAAATTTTTGTATCTCTAAAGTGAGTAAGACTATCAGCAAATAGGATGGATGATGAGTCCCTCACTTCCACATTACCGGCAGCAACCGCTTTATCTTCATCGTTGTAATAAGTAAGTCTATCGGATTGTAAATTAGTAAGTTGATCATAGAGTTTTACATTATCATAAAAGAAAGCTCTTTTCTCATCAAAATAGTAGTAGCCATTTTTAGAACTAAGATTAACGTGCCCGTCGAAAAGTGAAATTCCAGATTTTGAGTGGGCGACTTTTGTATCACCATAATAATAACCAATATCTGTATTGATAATTACGCTATCCTGTTTAACAACCACCTTGCCAATTAATTCCGCTTCGTTTCTTGCTAAATATTGAATCGCCTTAAGACATGTAATTCTAACATTACCCTGGGTCATAACTACATTACCGTGTACTTCTCTAACCATTTCACCATTTATCATTTTGCCGAATAAGCTATCCCCGTTAACCGTAATCATCTGTCTCTCTTTTTGAGCAAATGCGGAAAAAGTAACAAATAGAGAGATCAATATTGTAATTGTATAGCGCACTATTTCTTCTTTTCGTTAACTGTTGAAGAATATGTTACATTAAAAATTACATAGTTGCGAAGATGCTGATCGGATTCCAAACCGTATCCTTCAATTATTTCTTTTGATGATCTTATAGATACAAATTTATCTGTAGTAATTTTCTCGTTAGAATTTTTCCATTTTAACTCTTGTGTAGTAAGAACGGTTCCGCTGTCGTTAACTGCTACAACACTGTCTATTGCATACATGTCCATAGTTATATCATCTACCTTACCACTTTTAGATGTTAAAGTCGTTGTAACCTTCTGTTCAGAATTGTAGAAATGAATTTTTACACCTTCCAGCATAGTTACTTTCTGCATTTCATATTTTTTTAGATGATCGGAAAAAAGGACAGCTCTAATTCTACCTTCGTTAGTAAAAGTTATTTTGGAATTCCAGCTTTCATGCGATGGGATTTCTGTTTTTGTACCATCATCTTCAATTAACGGTTTTATTTTCTCTTCGGAACAGGAGACCAGAATTACGATCAGCACAGCAGCTAAATACCTCATCTTGTCTGAAGTCCCAGTTTAACAAGGTCGTGTAGATGAACAACCCCTTCAGGATAATCATTTTCGTTAACAACGATGAGTGATGTGATATTGTAATTTTCCATCTGCTGTAATGCAAATGACGCAAGTAAATCCTTGTTCAAAGTTTTTGGTTTTTTTGTCATTACATCGCCGGCAGAAAGATTTTTTATATCAAGAGTTTTTTCCAGTAATCTTCTTAAGTCGCCATCGGTAATTATTCCGGATAATTTACCGTTATCATCAACTACACACGTCATACCAAGTCTTTTAGACGTGATTACAAATATCGTATCTTTAATAGAGGTCTTCTCATTAACAACCGGAACATCATCGCCCAAAATCATAATTTCCGAAATTTTAAGTGAGAGTCTTTTACCCAGACTTCCACCCGGATGAAGCATTCCAAAATCTTCTTTTGAAAATCCCTTAAGTTCAAGCAGAGTTATAGCTAATGCATCGCCCATTACTAATGCAGCGGTTGTAGATGAGGTTGGTGCAAGATCATATGGGCATGCCTCTTCTTTTACACTAACATTCAGAACGATGTCACATTCCTTAGCCAATCGCGAATCAATTTCTCCAAGCATTCCAATCAATATTACGTTTATCCTCTTAAGCATAGGGATTAGTTGAATAAGTTCTTCGGTATGTCCGCTTTTTGAAATTAGAATTACGATATCATCTTTCCTAACCATACCGAGATCGCCATGTAATGCATCTGTTGGATGTAAAAAAATTGAAGCTGTGCCGGTTGAATTCATGGTCGCAACTATTTTTCTGGCAATTATACCCGATTTGCCTACACCGGTAAATACAATTCGCCCTTTCGAATTAAGAATAACATTAATCGCTTTTACAAATTCATTATCTATACTGTTAATAAGGTTTAATACAGCATCCCCTTCAATGCTTATTATCTCTTTACCTTTTGATAAAATTTTTTCTTCCGACACGTTTCCTCTAAATTTTATTTTCATTTACGGACATTCTTTACTAAAACTAAAATTTCATTAAGAATAGAATTTATACTTGTACCCTTCAATACATACTTAACAGATCTTTTAACCTCTCTTTTAGCCCATGATGGCGCTGCAGATAAGCCGACTTTAGCTAACAGAGGTAAATCCAGCACTTCATCACCGGCATAGAATACATTTTTATAATTGAGTGAAATCCGGTTAAGTAATTTATCGACCGCCTGAACTTTTTCAAGTGTTGATGATATTAAAAATATTTTTTCAATTTTACCAAGCTCCGTTATTAATTCATCCTGTTTACGTGCTGTTACAATACCGAACATTAATCCAGATGATGATAATTCTTCAGAAAACTTTTTTATATCTTGAATAATCTCCACAACCTGTTGGACGGTTAAATTTTTGTTATGAACAAGAACTCCATCAAGATCGAATAAAAAAAGTTTTATATCCTTAAGGATTACAGAAAGATCGTTTTTCATTTCTTTACAATAGAATCAATTTCTTTAATTGTGATTAGTAGTTCCTTTAATGATGCTAAATGGAGCTGGCTTGAGGCATCGCTTAAAGCACTTTCAGGTTCGGGATGCACTTCCAGAAATAATCCATCTATACCAACTGCTGCTGCTGCCTTTGCAATAGTAGGAATAAACTTACGTTCCCCGCCGCTTACACCACCCTGACTTGGAATTTGAACAGCATGAGTTGCATCCATAATAACCGGATAACCAATTTGTTTCATTATTTCCAATCCCCGCATATCAACTACAAGATTATGATATCCAAATGTAGTTCCTCGTTCTGTAAGAAGAATTTTTTTATTCCCGGTAGATTCAATCTTCTCTGCAACATGTTTCATATCCTCGGGTGCCAGGAACTGTCCTTTTTTAATATTTACAACTTTACCGGATTTTCCAACCGCAACTAATAGTTCGGTCTGTCTGCACAGGAAAGCCGGAATTTGAAGTACATCTGCTATTTCTGAAGCTGATTTAATTTCATCTTCGGTATGAACGTCTGTTAGGATTTGCAAACCAACCTGTTCTTTAACCTTTCGAAGGATTTGAATAGCTTCTTTCATTTGAAGACCGGAGAATGAATTGACGCTTGTTCTGTTGGCTTTCTTATAACTCGATTTGAAAATAAACGGGATCTTTAATTCATCTGTAATCTTTTTAATCTGCTCAGCAGTAGAAAATGTTATTTCTTCATTTTCAATTACACAGGGACCCGCAATTAAAATGAACGGAAGTCCGTTACCGATTTTTATGTTCCCAACCTCAACCATTGTTAGTACCTAATTAAATAAATTTTCCTGGTCTTTAATTTTACCGCGCTTTTTATTAAACCTTGTATATGCAAGGTCGGTTGCTTCTCTTCCTCTTGGTGTTCTTTGAATAAATCCCTGTTGAATTAAAAACGGTTCGTAAACTTCTTCAATAGTACCGGCATCCTCATTTACTGCAACAGATAATGTATTAAGACCAACAGGACCACCACTGAATTTTTCGATAATAGTAAGTATAATTTCTTTATCCATTTCATCCAGACCAAATTCATCAACCTCGAGAGCGCTAAGCGCCTTCTTTGCAATTGCAGCATCGATTGTTGTCTTATTCTCGTAGTCTGCAAAGTCACGAGTTCTTCTAAGTAATCTGTTTGCAATTCTTGGGGTTCCGCGCGATCGCTTTGCTAATTCGACAGAAGCGTCTTCGTCGATTTTTATATCGAGTAATTTAGCAGATCTATCAATTATTTTTTTAATCAGATCAGATTCATAATAATCAAGTCTGGATTTAATACCAAACCGGTCTCTTAGCGGGGCTGTTAATAAACCGGCACGCGTTGTAGCACCAATCAATGTGTATTTAGGAAGTTTTATTTGAACCGTTCTTGCACTCGGTCCGCTATCAATCATAATATCAAGTTTGTAATCCTCCATTGCAGAATAAAGATACTCTTCAACAACAGGACTCAACCGGTGAATTTCGTCAATAAACAGTACTGATTTTTCTTCAAGGTTAGTTAAGATGCCGGCTAAATCACCCGGCTTTTCTAATACAGGCCCTGATGAAACTTTAATTTTTACACCGAGTTCATTTGCTATAATATGTGCAAGAGTGGTTTTTCCAAGTCCGGGAGGTCCGGTTAGTAAAACATGATCTAAACTATCTTTTCTTTTCCTTGCAGCGCCAATAAAAACTTTAAGATTATCTGTAATTTTTGATTGACCTGTAAATTCAGAAAATGTCTTTGGGCGGATTGATTGCTCAATTTTCTTTTCTTCTTCTGCGGCAACCGGATCTAAATTATCTGATCTTTTTTTCAAATTTTCCCTTACTAAATTTCTGCAGCTGTAAATTTATTTTTTTTGATCAACTTATATCTCTCCAATCCCATTACCATTAATACCATTAATATTACCATAATAATTGCGGATATAAGTGAAGTGTAGATATCCATTCTCCTTGAAAAAATATAACCAAGTCCGGGAATCCAGGCACTTCCATATAAAATAATAACATGAACGGCATAAACAAGAAGTGTATGTCTTCCTACCTGTTTAATAAATTCCGGAATAGATTTTAATTTTAACGCAACATAAGACATTAAGCTGTTTAATAAAATTACCCACCCTAATCTCATTGTAAAAACATACAGGTTATCAGTCCAGAATTCTTCCCTATTGTATAATAAATATTCAAGAAATTCCACAATACGGGAAAGAGCAAGAAACGCCAATCCAATAATAAGTAAACGTTTAGAGAACTTAACAGTAGTAAATGAAATTGGATTATGAGCAAGATAGCTCCC
>JAGXSM010000048.1 GCA_018333725.1 Melioribacter sp.
GAACCATTTTAAGCAATGTAAAAAAATTGACCCAGAGGGCAAATCGCGGTTGAAAACCTTTTAACATTTTACCGAGAGGCAATTTATGTTTTATCGCAAACTCTTCTAATTTACCGCCGGTGGTAATACAAGCAACCTGGCATTTTAGTTTAATAGCTTCATCGGCAGCAGATAGTGTTTCTTCAGTATTACCAGAATATGAAGAAGCAATTACCAGAGTATTTTCATTTGCATACGGTGGTAATTCATAATTACGATTGACTACATAAGGATATTTAAGTTCATTCCGCAAAAAATTCTGAAGCAAATCCCCCCCAATTGCAGAACCGCCCAATCCGGTTAGAACAATGTTTTTTATTTTAGATGTGTCGATAGATGAAACGTCTATCTTATTATTCCATGCATATTCAACTTGCTGGTATGATTCGATTAATATCTTAAATTGATTTTCAACATCGTACTTTTTAATCATTTCTGAGAGTTCCATTTTATCCTCTTATTAATTTTTTAATAATATCCTGAATTTTATTATTGAAGAAATTGTGAAGATGCTGACTAATTTCTTTTTCCGATTTCATTGTTATACATTCTTCGGCAAGTGACTGAAGCTCATTATAATTAAGACTTCTAATTATTTTCTTTATAAGCGGAATAGCCGAAGCAGAAACGCTTAGAGAATCGAGCCCAAGTCCTACAAGTAATGGAACAGCAAACGGATCAGCAGCCATTTCGCCGCACATACTAACGTAAGCACCGGCTTCTTTACTTGCTTTAATTATGTGCTTTAATGTTCTAACTACAGCCGGGTGAAATTCCTGGTATTGCTTGGAAACTATATCGTTGCCTCTATCCACAGCAAGTAAATACTGAATTAGATCATTTGTTCCGATACTAACAAACTCAACTTCGCTTGCAAACTCTTTAGCCATTACAGCGGCGGATGGTATCTCTATCATAATTCCAACGCCGATATTCTTATCGAAGCTTATTCCATTTGCACTTAATTCCTTTTTACATTCTTCAATCATTCTTTTAGATTCGGTTATCTCGTATATAGAAGCGATCATCGGTAACATAATTTTAATATTCTTATGAGAGCTTGCTCTTAAGATTGCTTTAATCTGCACCTTAAATAAATCGGGGCTATCGAGTAGAAGTCTAATTCCCCGCCAGCCAAGCATCGGATTCGGTTCGTGTAGATCAACCGGTAATACTTTATCTCCGCCAATATCAAATGTTCTTATAATGACTGTGTCCGGGTAAATCTGCTCTGCAATATTTTTATAAATCTGGTATTGTTTTTCTTCATCAGGAAATTCTTCATATTCTTCAAACAATTGTTCGGTTCTTACAAGTCCAATTCCCTGAGCGCGGTTATGAAGTATAAAATCCATCTCGCTCGAAACATCGAGATTGGCAAGAAGCTTAACTTCCCTTCCATCCAGTGTATTTGAAGGAAGATCTTTTATTTTGTTCAGCTCTTCATCATGTTCGGAAAGTTTTTCTAATTTCTTTTGATATGAAGCAAGTTGCTTTTCATCCGGGTTGATTATGACCTGACCGAAAAACCCATCAACTATAACGAGGTCGCCCTCTTTAATCTTATTGGTGGCATCATGAAGTCCAACAACTGCCGGAATGTTTAATGACCGTGCAAGAATTGCTGCGTGCGATGTAAGTCCACCGAAATCGGTAGCATAACCTTTAACATTCGACCTGGCAAACAGAACAGTATCTGATGGTGACAGATTGGAGGTAATAACTATAACATCATTCTTAATATGGCTTTTAAGTTTTTTCTTTTTCAGGTTCCTGAGAATTCTATTTTTAATATCCTCAATATCATGCGAGCGCTCCTTCATGTAAGGTTCATTCGATGCATTCATTATACGTGTGTACTTTGAAATTTCATCCTCAACAACAAATTCAGGAACCTTCATTTCATTACGGATCCTGTTCTGAATAGTAGAAAGGAGAATCGGATCATCAAGAATCATAATTTGAGCATCGAAAATGGCTGCGCGTTTTTCGCCAAGTTTATCAACAGCAAGCGAGAATATTTTTCTAAGTTCTTTTTTAGATTGTGCGAGTGCTGTTTCAAGGTTTTGCAATGCTTCATCAACGTTTGAGATGGGATCATCTTTAATTGATTCCCGCTCCTTTTCATAGATGAATGCTTTTGCAATAGCAATTCCCGGCGCTGCTGCAATTCCTTTTATTATGTTATCGGATTTTGTTTCCATATTACTTCTCGTCGAATCCTCTGTTGAAATAATTTATTATTTCTTCTGCTGCTTCATGTTCATCAATACCGTCAAATGTTAGTACAATTTCGGACCCTTTCTCGGCGGCTAAAGTCATTACACCAATAATACTTTTGCCATTAATATGCATCCCGTCTTTATTCAGGAAAAAGTCGCATTTATATTTAGAAGCAAGTTTAACAATAGTTGCAGCCGGACGCGTATGTAAACCGGCATTGTTAATTATTTTTACGTTTCGTTCAATCATTATTTATTTCTTCCGATTAATGCGTTAGCAAGCCAGATCATTAATTCTCTTCCTTCGGTATCCGGAAAACTTTGGGCATTCCTTAAAGCAAGTTTAGTATAACGAAGAATTTCTTTTTTTGCATCACCAATTACATTAAGACGGTAATAAATATTTTTATAGGAATCGACTTCTGAATTTTTAATTCCTTTATTCCCGATAATCTTCATAAGTAATTTTCTATCATTCCCTTTAGCTTTTTCGAGTGCTCTGATAAATAAAAAGGTTTTTTTACCTTCAACAAGATCGCTTCCAATTTTTTTACCGAATTTATCTTCTTCCCCGATTATATCCAACAGGTCATCCTGAATTTGAAACGCCATACCGAGATATTTCCCAAAATTTTCTGCCACCTTAAGTTGTATTTTGTCAGCTCCTGCGATCTGAGCACCAATTGAACAGCACATAACAGCTAATGCAGCAGTCTTTTTGTAAATCATTTCCTTGTATTCATCAATTGTAACATCACTTCGCAATTCAAATTCTTTATCAAGACTTTGCCCTTCGCATACTTCTATAATCCCATGTGTAAATGTTTGTAAAATCTTTGCTGCATTTTCTTTGCAATCTTTTAAGAGACTTTCGTAAGATAGAGTAACAAGAATATCTCCGGCAAGAATAGCAGTATTCGGATCATATTTAATGTGAAGCGTCGGTCTTCCCCTTCTCAAATCTGAATTGTCCATTATGTCATCATGAACGAGTGTAAAATTATGAAGCAGTTCAACTGCTAAAGCAGCATTATAGACTTGTGCAAAGGAACCACCAACCGCTTTAGCAGAAGCGAGTACAAGAAATGGTCTTATCCTTTTTCCTCCACCTTCAAGAACATATTTACTTGGCTCATATAATAATTTGGGGTTCTTACCCTTAAAATAGGCAGCTAATTTCGATTCGATTTTCTTTAATTCTTGTTTATAAATTTGGTCGGGTTTCAAAAGAGCTCCGATTTTCTGATCAATTTTTTCTTCTTGAAACTTTGTAAATCCTTTGAACCGGTTAAAAACATTATTTTTTTAATTGATTCAAACCAGCTTGTAATTAAATGTATAACACCATCAACACCATTAGAATTCACTTCGAGCAAAATTTTTCTTGCAGAACCGACTATATCTGCACCAAGTAAAAGTGATTTTGCAATCTCATCAAAGTTATTTATTCCCCCTGATGAAATAAGCATGAACTTATGATTCTTTTTTAGGTCGTTAATTGTTCTTAAGCAATACGATGTTGGAAGTCCCCACTCACGAAAATAATTTTCGTCCGAATTATTCCGGATCAATTCGACTGCAGCCCAGCTTGTTCCTCCCGAACCCGCAACGTCAATACCTTTAATACCGGCATTTAATAATTCTTTGGCACACACTTTAGAAATTCCTGATCCAACTTCTTTTGCAATAAAAGGAATTTTTATTTTTGATGTCAGCCGTTCTATGCTTTTTAGAAGACCTCTAAAGTGAGGGTCACCCTCCATTTGAAGTAATTCCTGAAGCGGGTTAATATGTATTACAAACGCATCGGCTTCAATTAAATCAATAAGTTTTTTTACATCATTAACTGCATTTCTGGATTTTACTAATTCTGCAGCACCAAGATTTCCCAGGACGGGAACATTACAGGCATTCTTACGAACCACCTTATAAGAATTATGAAATGATTTATCTTCTAATGCCTGTCTCTGGCTACCTACTCCTATAGGAATGTTAAGATTATTTGCTGCAATTGCTAATTTTTCATTCAGCTTTTCCGCTTCAGATGTTCCGCCGGTCATACATGAAATTAAGAATGGGTAAGAAATTTTCTTTTTAAAGAACGAAGTAGTCAGGTTAATCTTATCTAAATCAACTTCTGTAATAGAATAATGTTCAAAATCATAGCACTCGAAACCGTTGGTTTTTTGTTTAAACGTAACATCACCGTTAAGGCACAAATTTATATGGTCTTGTTTCCTTTTTATTGTATTGTTCTTCATAATTCGGATTTTATTGAAATGCTATAACAAAATATAAATTTTCCGGCTTATAATCTTATTGGTTCTTAATCAATAAAAAAATATTTATTGAATCTGCCAATCATTTGAAATAAATTGACACACAAAATTCTAACATCCTAACAGGAAATAAAAATGTCTAAACCAAGATTAAGTTTTTGGCAAATATGGAACATGAGTTTCGGATTTTTAGGAATTCAATTCGGATTTGCGCTTCAAAATGCAAATGTTAGCAGGATTTTTGAAACACTTGGAGCAGAGATTGATAAGATACCAATACTCTGGATTGCCGCACCGGTAACAGGATTAATTGTCCAGCCGATAATCGGTCACATGAGCGATAAGACATGGAACCGGCTTGGCAGGAGACGTCCTTATTTTCTTGTAGGTGCAATACTTGCATCTGCCGCACTACTTATAATGCCTAACTCTCCTTATCTCTGGTTTGCTGCCGGAATGTTGTGGATACTTGATGCATCCATCAATATTTCGATGGAACCGTTCAGAGCGTTTGTAGGCGATATGCTTCCTTCAGAACAAAGAACGGTTGGATTTTCTATGCAGAGTTTCTTTATTGGCACTGGTGCCATTATTGCATCGGCATTACCATATATA
>JAGXSM010000049.1 GCA_018333725.1 Melioribacter sp.
CGGTTTTCATCATCTCCCGAATAACCTGCGGCAAAAATATTTGATGGAGAATCTCCCCATATTTCCTGGAATCCTATGTTTTTCTCACGTGTTGTCTCGAAACGTGTATGTTCTTTTAAGATGTTTCCGTCATAGTGCCATATTCTTCCGTCCCGACCGCCAAACCAAACATTATTTTTTCCAAATCCCCAGACCGAGAGAGGTGAAATTGGTCGTGATATACCGTCAGTTTTCCATCGGAACCCATCGTAAAAGTAAATTGTTTTATCCAAATCACCGCCCGGTCCAACTATCCAAACATCATTGGCAGCACTTCCCCAGATTCGCGCAAAGCTCATGAATGGAATTGCTAAGGTATCAATCTCCCACACATAATCTCTTCTTCCGGGCTGTATTTCCGGCTCTGTTATTCCATTGCAAGAATTAATGTTAACAAAAATTAAAAGAATGAGAATGGCAGAAATAAATTTTGTAAGTGAGTATGTAAAAGAATTTAAGATAGGTCTTGCAGCAAAAAATAATTTTACAGTTTTCATATTCCCCCACAAAACAGATTAAGAAATTAAAAGAAAGAAAAAGAAGAACAAATTAACATACTTTCAATTCACAGCGGTAATATAGAAAAAAAAATCAAAATTGCAAGTAAGATCAACGAATGGTGAATGTTGGTATTTGAAAGTTCTAAAATTGGAAATAAATAAACGGCTGAATATCTGCAGACTTAAATTGTGCGGCAATCCATATTACTATCACGAGTAATAGAACTTTGCCGAACAATGGAAACGAAGAGATAAATTTAATGCCAACCTTTTCAAGTTTGGACGGGAGGAAATGGAAAAGGTAACCGGTAACGATTAATCCGAATATAAGAGGAAGCTGCTCAACAAATTGTATAAAAACCTCACCGTGGAAAAACGTGGCTATCTGGTCGAGCATATCAAGTACTGTTTGGAAATTCCTGTTCTTAAAAACCATAAATGAGAATGCGACTAAATGGAATGTAATAAACACCTGAAAGAACTTGTGAAATTTTGTGTTGTAAATTTTTAGTGCGGTTAAAATTTTAACACGCGGTTTTTGTATTAACATTGCAAAGGACATCATAAAACCATGTAATGCACCCCAAAGAATAAAATTCCATCCGGCGCCATGCCATATTCCGCAGATTAAAAATGTAACGAATACTGCAATTACATTGCTAAAAGTGCGGAGAGTTCTGTATTTCATCTGAATCGGTCTGAAGAGATAATCGAGCAGCCATTTTGATAATGAGATGTGCCAGCGCCGCCAGAAATCTGCTATACTTGTTGCCTTAAACGGATAATTGAAATTTTCCATCAACTTGAATCCGAATAGGAGAGCAATTCCAATTGCTAAATCCGAATATCCGGAGAAGTCGCAATAGATCTGCAGAACATAACCATAGATTGCAAGAAGATTTTCAACACCGGTATATCTTAATGGAAAATCGAAAATACGATCGACAAAATTTATGCTTATGTAATCTGCTACCACAACTTTTTTAATTAGACCGAGACAAATAAGAAAAATTGCCCTTCCAAAATCTTCCCTGGAAATAAAAGGTTCCTTTTCAATTTGCGGAAGGAAGTCTGAAGCACGGTCGATCGGTCCGGCAAGTATGTTCGGGAAGAACGAAACATATAATAAAAAATTGCGGAAACTTCCGGTTGGCTTTAATGTGTCGAAGTAAACATCGAATACATAATTGAGCGACTTAAATGTATAAAATGAAATTCCAATTGGAAGAAAGATATCGAGCGGACTAAAATCTTTATTTGCAATATCACTAAATATCTGTAAAATAAAATTGGTGTACTTAAAATATGCGAGGATACCAATGTTTATTAAAACCGCAAGGAAAAGGTGAAGACGCTTTATTGAAAAATTTTCTGTTGATGCAATCCATTTAGCAAAGAAAAAATTGATTACGGCAGAAACTATAAGAATTGAAGTATAATAGCCGGTTGACTTATAATAAAAGTAAAAAGAGAAGAATATTAAAAACCCGATTCTTAAAGATGTCTTTTTCAGAAGAAAATTATAAATGAGGATAAAAAAGAAAAATAAAATGAGGAACAATCCGGTTGTGAAAATTAAGGGATCATCCGGATTGAAAGAAAGAATCTGCAGAATTTTATTTACATCTATATTCAAAACAGGATTAAGATTATTTATTCAATTTAGAATCGAGCATTTTCTGCAAGTCGCCAACACATTTAAGTCGCAGCAGCTCATAACTTTTGAATTTTACATTAAATTTTTCTTCAACAGCAAGAATAATATTTATATGGTTCAATGAATCCCAGCCCGGAACCTCCGGCGCAATGGTTTCATCTTTAAGATCAAAGTCGTCTAAGTTAAGCTGCTTTAGAATTACTGCCTTTAGTTCTTGTGAAATCATTATCTGCTCCAGACTTGGTTATCGGCTTCACTAATTAATCTTTCTTTGTTTGCTTTACGGCTCGGTTTACCTGATGAACTTTTAATAAGCCATCTTGGCGGTACAAGGTAAACTTTATGAATAATTATGTCAATACTCATTCCCGCTTTTAGAATATTCATTCTAACTTTATTTTTTTCTTCATCGGTCTGAGCATTTGTCTCGGAAACAACAGCAACAAATTCAGTTCCCATGTTAAGATCTTCTACGCCAAATGCTATTGTTCTTCCGGGTATAAGTCCTTCTACTCCATTCATAACATCTTCAATGTCTTCGGGATAAATGTTTTTACCGGCGACAATAATTATATCCTTCTTTCTACCGATAATGTAATATTCACCTTTCCACCGGAATCCGTAATCGCCGCTATAGTACCATCCGTTAGAAACAACCTCGGCGGTTTTTTCAGGATAATTTCTGTAACCATCAAACATCGAAACAGAAGTAACAGCAACCTCGCCAACAATTCCGTCTTCTATCTCATTCCCTTTTTCATCAACAACTTTTAAATCGCATTCGTTTATTGGATGACCGGATGAAACACAAACTCTAACAACAGATTTGTCATTTGCGGGTTTCATAAACCCGCGTGATAGTTCGTTTCTATCAACGCTAAGTTCGGGAATCGGTTTGCCGGGAGTTGTAAGCGTTGCACCAAGAGTAACTTCTGCCATCCCATATAATCCGGCAAGTGCATTGGGGTTTAATCCGTATTTCTTGAAACGGGCTATAAATTTCTCGTGACTATCGTGACGTATCGGTTCGGCAGCGTTAACCATAATACGCAAGCTCGATAGATCGAGCCCTTCCAATTCCTCTTCATCAATTTTCTCTGCAAGAACATTGTATGCAAAGTTAGGAGAAAATGTTGTTGTAGCTTTTTCTTTTGAAATGACTTCGGGAAGCAGAACCGGTGCAAGAACCCATTCGAACGGATCAATTTGAATTGTTGTAATTCCATAAGCGAGAGGAATCTGGTATGCTGCTATCAATCCAAAATCGTGATACAACGGTAACCAGCTAACTATTTTATCTTTCTCGGTTAATTGTAAAGCGCAGCCTAAATTTTTAACATGGTTTAATATTGCGCGGTGAGAAAGTACAACCGGTTTCTGCAATCCTGTTGTTCCGGATGAATGTTGAAGTAACATCGGATCAGTATCTTTTATTTGAGAGGCAATCTCTTCAACTTCATTATCAAGTTTTGAATCGACTTCACCATCTAATTCCCATTCAAGTGGGAAATAGACCGCTTTAATTGTACTGCCGGGTTTTTCGATTAATGGTTTTATTATTGGTTCAAGTTCGCGTTCGGTTAAAATGTAATCGAGCCCTGAACGCTGAGCCATTCCTTCAAGTCCCTGTCTGAATTTATCGGGATGAAGTCGGGGGTTAGGATAGGCAAGAACAGCCGGTAATGCAGCCGCTCTTGAAATTCCGAGATAGAGTGGATAAAACTTAGGATTATGCCGAATAATTGTTGCGCAGACTTCGCCCGGTTTAATTCCCAGTTCTCTAATTTTAACAGAAAATTTCTTTGCCGAATGAATCAGGTTTTTGTAAGTCCATCTGAATGGTTCCTGTCCCGCTACCCAATGAACAATTGCATCACGATCCGGTTTTCTTTCCGAATTTAATTTCCAACGTTTCCATAATGTTGGAGCCTCGTCAATTTTAAAATTGAATTCACTCATCATTTATCCCGAGAATTGATTTTGTACTAATTTATCAAAGTTGACCATTGTAAAGAACTAAAACTATCTATCGCCACAAAATGCACGAATTTTCACAAATTCAACCAAGCTATTTTTGTGTTAATTAGTGAATTTCGTGGCCCGGTTACAAGTAACTCAACTTGCTCTTATTTATATCTATCAAATTCAGATATAAGCGATTCAAGGAACAGTTGTGCAATTTTAGCAGCGCCCTGATCATTAAAATGAATATAATCTTTAAATGCCAATGGCGG
>JAGXSM010000050.1 GCA_018333725.1 Melioribacter sp.
ACAGCTAATGCATATCCAAAGTTATTTCCAATTGCAGCCAGATAATCGAGCCGGTCTGTATATGGTACAACCTGGTTATACTGCATTGCTTCGGCATGTTTTTCGAAACATCTGTGAAGATAGCCAAGGTGCGGTGTTACTTTATTTACTAATTCACCTTCAATTTCAAGTTCGAGTCTAAGCACTCCATGTGTTGAGGGGTGCTGTGGACCCATGTTCAATACCATATGTTCAGTCTTAAGAGCCAAACTAATATGGGACCTTCATTCCCTGATAAAATTCCGGATTTTTATAGTCTTTTCTTAAAGGATGTCTGCTTACTTCAGTTGTAAATTCATCCCAGTCATATGGCATAAGAATTCTTCTTAAATCAGGATGATTCAAAAAGAAGATTCCCAGCAGATCGAAAGCTTCTCTTTCATGCCAGTTTGCACTTTTCCAGATATTTTCAACTGATTCAACTTTAGGTTCTGTTCTTGAAGTGGAGACTTTTAGAGAAATCTTGTGTTTTAACGAAACTGAATGCAAATTATAGTAAACACTTAAAGTCCCGCCTTCAATTAATTCATCACCATCGGCATTGGTTACTTTATTTCCATTGGCATCATCAACACCTGAGAGGCACATCAAACTATCTAATTGCAAATCGGGATGTTCTCTTAAAAATTTTGATACTCTATGAATTTGAAGCGGGTCGACTGAAATAATCGGTTCGGTTGGAGTATCATTATCCAATACTAAGATTGAATCACCGAACTCGCCTTTTAACATTTCAAAAATTTCTTCAGCGGATTTCATGCAGATTTTTTTCTTAATGATTCGTTTCTAATTTTTTCCTGTAATTTTAACAAACCTTCTAATAAAGCTTCCGGTCGAGGAGGGCAACCCGGAACATAAACATCTACCGGGATCACGCGATCAATCCCTTTTAGGACGTGATAACCATGCTCCCAGTAAGGTCCGCCGCAATTAGCGCAGCTTCCCATGGATATAATATACTTCGGTTCCGGCATTTGTTCATAAAGTCTTTTAATACGGAGAGCCATTTTAAGTGTTACTGTTCCAGAAATAATAATTGCATCAGCTTGACGTGGTGTATTACGAGGTATAACTCCAAAACGGTCAAAATCGTAGTGAGACATTGAAGTTGCCATCATTTCGATTGCACAGCAAGCCAATCCAAATCCAAGCTGCCAAACGGAGGATAAGCGTGCCCAATTAAATAAATCATCTACTTTAGCAATTACAATGTTACCGTCTGAAAATTCTTTATCAAGTAAACCCATAATTTTGCTTTTCTAATTTTGATTTTTTGGTTCTGGTTTTAATATTTCATCTAATTTGGGTGGTTTAGGTTCAGGACGAGCCCATTCAAGGTCTCCTTTACGCCATTCATAAGCCATACCAAGACCAAGAATTAGCAGGAAAATGATTCCAGCCAGGAATCCATAAAGGCCGAATTCCTTATAGGTTAAGGCCCACGGGAAAAGAAGAACAACTTCCACATCAAAAATTAAAAAGATAAGGGCAACAACGTAAAAACGAATGTTGAATTTTACCCAGGGAGACCCTTCAGGATTCTCGCCGCATTCATATACTTTCTGTTTTTCGAATGTCGGTCTATTTGGTCTAACAAGCTTATTGATAAAAAGAGTAATAATTACAAAAACTATTGCCAGAATTATAAAGATGAGAATTTTTCCGAATTCTGTAAGCATGACCTTTCAAAAAAGTTGCGGTCAAAATAATATATCCTTGTACGATTGTCAAGAATTCTTGTTTTATAAAAAATATTTTTTGTAAGAAAAATGTTCTTTTAGATTTTTTTTGATGAATTATTATTGGGAATTACATTTAAGAAATGAAATGTATTTATTAAATTGTCGCAAGTAAAAATAGAATTGAATGAGAACAAATCTAATTATATTGTTAATTATAACATCAACACTTTTTGCCCAGGCTCCAAATAAAAATTGGGAAAAAGTAATTGAACTTGATGACCAGTATGTTTTTGTTGATACTTCCAATATCAAACAGATAGAAAAGCAGATCTCCGCAATTGGTTTATCGATATATAAAACACCTGTTGCTAATAACCCAGTTAAAAAAGAAGCATACGCTGTAAAGACAAACATAGTATTCGATACCGAATCAAAAAAATATACAATAATAGGAACACTATACTACGATAAACTATGGAAAATAATAGGAGAATCATCAACACCGGGGCGTTCTATAAATACAGCTTTGTTTGGAATGCTTATAGACACTAGCAAAGTTGTTAGTTCAATCTATAATAGGTCTGTTGCTTACCTTGCTAAGTATAATGAGTTACAAAAAGAAATTAAACCCAATTCAGTTACAAAAGATAAACAGACTATTGGGAAAAATGTTCAACCTGTTAAAGATAAAAAAGATACGATTGCTTTACCCAAGCCGACACGAGATGACCTGACAGAAAAATTTATTGATAAAAAATTATCAGAGGAATCTAAACCACAACCGGCAATAAAACCTGTTCAGAATCAAACTAACATTAACAATCCGGCTAAAGCAAAAGCAGCCACTGAATATAATATTAATTCCGATAGGAATGTTAGAGGCACAATTTTCACTGATGGAAATAAGTATAGTTTTCAGGTCTCTTCCTGGAAGGATAAATCGCAAGCAGAAGTTGAATTAAAACGATTAACAAGTGCCGGGCATAATGCATTTATTGTTGAAGCTTATTTACCCCAAAAAGGGGGTAACTGGTACCGGGTAAGAATTGGTTTTTTTAATTCTGCACAGGATGCTGATCAGTATAGAAGAAAAATGCGTTAATTTCTATTGTGTGTCATATCTATTCTAAGGTAAAAAATGAAATTCAACTATAAATTTTTATTTCTCTTAATATTGTTTATTGTCTTAACTGAAATTCAGTTTGGTCAATCGATTGAAAAAGCTAAAAAAAGTGATATGAAAGGAGAAAGTAATAGAATGAGTGGCATAAAAAACGAAAACGAATGGAAAAATTTATTATCACCCGAAGAATATCATATATTACGTGAGAAAGGAACCGAACGACCTTTCAAAGGAAAGTACTGGGACTTTTTTGAGAAAGGGACTTATAAATGTGCTGCTTGCGGACAGGTTTTATTTACTTCGGGAACTAAATTTGATGCCGGGTGCGGATGGCCCAGTTTTTATGATGTAGTTAATAATAAAAATGTTGTGCTCAAAGACGATTTCAGTTTCGGTATGCAAAGGATTGAAGTTATGTGTAGTAACTGCGGCGGTCATCTAGGTCATGTTTTTGATGACGGACCCAAACCAACCGGTCAACGATACTGTATTAACTCAGTTTCAATCAAATTTGAAAAAGCTGAGAACAATAAATAAAGAGTTTGTAAATGAAGTTGTTATGCCTATATATTTTGTTAATGTGTACAACTGTACTCTTTCCACAGGAAATAACTATAAAGAATTTTAATTCAATGGTTGCAACTGAATTTCAATTTGCTGCAAGAGCTTTGCAAGTAGGTTATAGAGATGCATTCCTGGAATTTATTGACGATGAAGGAATTTTGTTTAGACCCACACCGGTAAACGGGAAAGAGTTCTTATCAAAACAAAATTCACGACCGGGATTTCTTATCTGGTATCCTTCGTATGCATTTATTTCAAAATCGGGTGATATGGGTTGCACTACCGGTCCGGCAGAATTTAAGAGAGATATGGATAGCAATTCAACCTGGTTCGGAAATTTTTGTACTGTCTGGAAATTGCAAAGTAACGGAAACTGGAAATTTTTAATTGATGGTGGAATCTCCAACAATAAACCAATAAGTGAAATTAAGAAACTGATATATGATTCTAATAAAAAGGA
>JAGXSM010000051.1 GCA_018333725.1 Melioribacter sp.
TGCAGCAATGTTTTTAGCGGCTAATTGAGCCATTTTGTTGCGTGTTTCTATAGTTGCACTGCCAATGTGAGGTAATAAAAACACGTTATCCAGCTTAAATAATTCGGGATTTATTTTTGGTTCTCCTTCGTAAACATCAAGTCCGGCAGCAAATATTTTTTTCTTCTTAAGAATCTCTATCAGGTAATTTTCTTCAATCACTTCACCGCGCGATGTATTTACCAATATAGAAGTTGGTTTCAACAATTTCATATTCTCTCTATTCAATATGTGGAACGATTCTTTATTAAGAGGTATGTGAAGGGAAACAATATCAGATTTTTTTAGAAGCTCATTAAGTGAGACTTTTTTTGCACCTGTAACAATTTCAAATTTCTCTCGGCGGTTTCTATCGTAATAAATTATTTTTGTTTTGAATGGTAATAAACGTTTAGCAACTTCGATTCCTATTCTACCGGCACCGATAATCCCGACAGTTTTACCTGACAATTCAACACCCAACATTAACTGGGGCATCCATGCCTTGAATTTATTTTTGCGAACGAACATGTCCCCTTCCCTTAACCGTCTTGCACATGCGAGAATAAGTGCAAGCGTAAGATCGGCGGTTGCATCGTCCAGAATTCCGGGTGTGTTCGTTATAACAATGTTTTTAGATTTAGCATAAGCAACATCAATATTGTTGTAGCCGACAGCAACATTTGCAATTACTTTGCACCTCTTCAAATTATCAATCACTTCCCTGTCAATCGAATTGGTGAGGAGAGGAATCAA
This sequence comes from Melioribacter sp., assembly GCA_018333725.1. Lineage (GTDB taxonomy): Bacteria > Bacteroidota > Ignavibacteria > Ignavibacteriales > Melioribacteraceae > DSXH01. The sequence continues at coordinate 775 of JAGXSM010000051.1, forward strand.
TCCGTCTGCATCATTAGCTATTTTAATCAATTCCCTTTTACTAATTATTTTATTCTTTCTATATACATCAACTTCAAATCCCTTTGATACTAAATACTCTTCAACATTTCCCGGTAATTCCTGTGTAATAAAAACTTTCATGTTTTACCCGAACAAAATTCTTACAATAAATAATGCGCCTAAAATTCCGGCTATATCAGCAAGCACACCAGCTGCAACGGCATGTCGTGTTCTCTTAATGTTCACTGTTCCAAAGTAGAGAGCGAGAACGTAAAATGTTGTTTCGGTACTTCCCATAATTGTTGAGACTAAAATCCCTATAAACGAATCGGCACCGTGGACGGAAATAATTTCGGACATAATTCCGAGTGAACCGCTACCTGATAGTGGGCGCATTAAAGCCATCGGCAATGCTTCTGCCGGCATTCCAATAAGATTTGTAACGGGAGATAAAATCAGAATCAGAAAATCCATTGCACCACCCGCTCTAAAAATTCCGATCGCTACAAGCATTGCAACGAGATATGGAATTATTCTAACAGCAACATTAAATCCTTCTTTTGCACCTTCAACAAAAACTTCGTAGAGCTTTACACGTTTTAATGCACCGTAAAATATAAATGTAATAATTATTAACGGAATTGCCAGAACCGAAACCGCACTTATAACTGACTTAACAAGCTCAGTATTAAATGCAGAAAAAATTCCCGATGTAATAGCTGCGATCAACGCCGCTGCAATAACAATAAAACCGGAAATAAATTTCAGGTTCGACCTTAACCACTGTGTAAAATTGAAATCCGGTATCGAGAACTTTTCCAGAACTTTGGCGGATAAAATTCCAACAGAAGTAGCGCATAACGCACCAAAGAAAGAAGTGCCGATAATTATTGCCGGGTCACTGCTTCCAGCAGCGGCTCTTATTGCAATTGCTGTTGCGGGTATCAATGTTAATCCCGCTGTATTAATTGCAAGGAATGTGCACATCGCATTAGTTGCGGTTCCTTTCTCCGGATTAATTGAATCGAGTTCCTCCATTGCTTTTAGACCGAACGGTGTTGCAGCATTACCGAGCCCTAACATGTTAGCCGAAATATTCATTATCATCGAACCGATTGCGGGATGATCATGCGGTACATCCGGAAATAAAAATTTTGTTAACGGTCTAACACCTTTTGCAATTAAAGAAATTAATCCGGACTGTTCTGCAATTTTCATTATTCCGAGCCAGAGAGCCATTATACCGATTAACCCCAGTGCAATTTTTACAGCGTTAGCAGCGTAATCAATTGCCGAGCTGGTAACCTCCTTCATCTTAATAAATGAAATTCCCTCTGTGTAGAATGTAGCAGTGTATAACACCGAATCGAGTTTTTCTCTTAATACAATTGTACCGGAAAGATCATTTTCCTTGCCATTAATCTTTGCCATCTCTTTCCACATTGCCGGACTCTTATCGCCTACTTCTAAGTAAGCAGCAAAATTTTTCTTCTCCCTGTTATAAGTAAGCTTAACATTCTGTTCAACATCATCATTAAATTTTGTGTTGTAGAAATCATTGAAGACAGTTTTATTTATCATCAGATTAGCAGATGAAGATTTAGCGGAATCAATTCCGGATTGATCGAACTTTACGAGCACATAGAGCGGTTCGCCGTTTCTGTATTTATTTGTTGCTGAATCGGATAGATCGATAGTAACTGCCGTAACAATGCCGAGCAGTAGTAATGAGAACCAGATATAGTTTAGCATTAGATTCCCGAATGGTGAAATGAATTGGCATAAAATTATTAAATTCTTTCCGTAAAAAACATTTTTTATTTAATTTCGGTTATAAAAGTACAGGAAGGGAAAAATGAAAACCGGTCTGCTTCAATACAATCCCCTCTGGGAAAATCCACAAGGCAATATTGCTAAGATTGATAAGTTGGTTGAACAGCTCAAAAATAAAATTGATCTGCTGATTCTGCCCGAGTTATCCCTCACTGGATTTACGATGGAATCCAAAAAGTTTGCAGAGGATCTGGATGGAATTTCCACACAGTATTTTATGAAACTCTCTCAAAAATTAAAGTGTAATATTTTTGGCGGTATAATTGAAAAGAGTGAAGAAGGAATTTTTAATTCGCTTGTTCATTTCAACAGCGATGGTCTTGTAATTGCTCGTTATAGAAAAATTCATCCGTTCGGTTATGCTAAGGAGGATCGGAATTATAGCGCCGGTAAGGAAATTGTTGTTACAAAAATTGATAATGTTAAAGTCGGGCTTTCCATCTGTTACGATTTAAGGTTCCCCGAGTTATACCGTCTTTACGCCAAACAGAGAGTTGATCTGTTTGTGAACATTGCCAACTGGCCCGTTCCGCGTATTGACCACTGGCGCACGTTATTAAAAGCACGCGCTATCGAAAACCAATCATTTGTAATTGGTGTTAATAGAGTCGGTAACGATCCCCATTTGCAATATAATGGATTCAGTTCGGTTTACGATCCGATGGGTAACGAATTGCTCTCCGTAAAAGAGGAAGAAAATATTTTTGTAGTTGATCTGAATATAGATATGGTAAAAGAGACGAGAGAAAAGCTTCCGTTCCTTGAGGATATGAGGATGATTTAGGAGGGTTATCGGTGGTCGGTTATTGGTGATCGGTGTTCGGTTATTGGTGATTAGTTCGGAGTTCATGGTTCTTAGCTATTAGTTATTTGTTATCGGTTTTCTGTTTTCGGTTTTCTGTTTTCGGTTTTCTGTTTTCTGTTTTCTGTTATCCGTCATCTGTTTTCCGTCTTCTGTTTTCCATAATCCAATCAACGGCTAATTGTTTCTCTTCTCCCCTCCTTATTACTTTCCATCTTCTCCTCTCAAATATTTAGTTGCAATTCTCATTTTCGTATTTTATGTTTCAACTGTCCCTATTGAACTCAATAGCCGCACAATGGGGACTCTGCCCTTCTGCGACTATTAGCTTTGGAATTAAGCTAAGATGAATAGATGCAATTAGTTGAAAACAAACCAAAACTTCTTTACCAGGTAAGGATAGAACTCCTATCCAGACCTCATAATAAAGAGAGAAAAAAATTATATTAGCTGGATTAAACCGGGGATTAGGCGTTAAAAGTCCGCTTGACTGATTAGTTTTTAAAGGAAATAGAAATGCACAACATATTTACTAGGATTGGTGATTTTAGAGT
>JAGXSM010000052.1 GCA_018333725.1 Melioribacter sp.
GCCATTTTGAATTCTCAATTGTGCCTAAAACCAAGTACCATTTGCTAAAAAATCCAGCTAATGGAGGAAGACCAACCATCGAAAGAGCCGCAATTGTGAATGAAGCCATTGTCCACGGATATTTTTTACGGTACGAATCATCGAATAATGTTATATCCGAGTTGCCGGTTTTATTCCTGAGATTTCCGGCGATGAAAAAGAGTGTGGCTTTCATAAACGCATGATTTAATAAATGGAGTACTGCACCAATAAATCCAAAAGGATTTGCCAAACCAATACCCAATCCGATATAACCAATTTGAGCAACACTGCTATAAGCAAGCATTCTTTTTAATTCTTTTTGAGCAATTGCCATAACAGAACCGAAGATTATTCCTCCGCATGCAAAAATTGCAATTAAATCCCCAACCGGTAATTCTTTACTAAAATAATCAGCACCAAAAACAAAGAAGAGTATTCTCATCATTGCATAAGCTCCAACCTTTGTACCTATTGGTGCTATCAATGAAGAAGTAGATGTCGGTGCATAAGTATATGAATCAGGGAGCCAACCGTGCATCGGGAAGATTGCCATCTTAACTCCTAATGCAACAACAATTAAGATGAGAGCAACAAGTATAGTCGGACTATCTTTTATCATCGGCATTATTGCAGCTAAATCACTCATATTCAATGTACCGCTCATAAAGTAGAGATAACCGATACCCAGCAAATAGAATGATGCTCCAATTGTTCCAATAATCAAATATCGGAAAGCTGCGAAAGGCGCTTTTTTTTCTCCTACTGCAATTAATGCATAACCTGCAAGAGAAGAAATTTCTATAAAAACATACAGGTTAAAAAGATCGCCGGTAATTACCATTCCGTTAAAACCTGTAAGTAATAGCATAACAACGGAATAGTATGCGGTTTGTTTAAATTCAAGATCTATTGTAACAGGTATAAATGAATGGGTTAAAACTACAAGTGTAATAAAATTAATTACCAGTACAACAAAAGAAGAGAGAGGATCATAAACATATTCAATACCAATGGGGGGTATCCATCCACTAAAATTATAGCGTATTGTTCCGTTTAATAAAACATAAATGAATCCATAAACAGAAAGTGATGCCGAAGTCAGTGTTGCAATGATTGCCAAAGGATAGGCAAGTTTTTTCTTCCATAAACCCAAAATCGGGATAAGAAGTGCGGATGCAAGAAATATTAACGGAATTAATGCCGGAAGATTTCTTTCGATCATTTCATCCGCTCAATTAATTCTTGTTCATTCAAAGTATTATATCTTTTATATATCTGTATTAAGAGAGCAAATGCAACACCTACTGTTGCAACACCCACAACAATTGCAGTAAGCATGAGTGCGTGAGGTAAAGGATTAATATAATTTTCAGGTTGACTGTTTGGGATAGAATCCGAAAGAATTGGAACAGTAGCATCTGCTTTTATTGCACCTGAAATGTAGAAAAGAATTATAGCCGCCTGGAATATTGTCATCCCGATCAATTTCTTAACAAGATTTTTTTTCATTATCATTCCGTAAAGACCAATAATAAGTAAGAGAATGATAAACCAGTAATCATAATGTCCTGCAATAAAATCAAGCATCTTCACCCTCCAGCAAATTATCATATATTGCAACTAATATGGTCATAACGGCTAAACCAACGCCAACTTCAATCAATAAAATTCCCATAGCCCGAATATCGGCTTTCGACATCCAATCCATTGGAAGAAAATGATAATCCAGAAAGTTACCGCCTAACAACATTGCAGTTAGTCCCACACCAAAAAATATCAGAACACCAAATGCACCAAGAGGAATATCAAAAGATTTTTTGAATTGCAGCTCATAGACCTTTTCCTCAGCAGAAATTCTTATGAGTAAAATAGAAGCTGCAAGCATTGCTCCTCCCTGGAATCCTCCGCCGGGACTATAATGCCCGTGAAAAATCACATATAACCCGAAGAGCATTATGTAAGGTGAAATAACACGGCTTAAAAGTAATATTATAGGACTGTCACTACTTTGTTTCACTTTTCCTTTCCTTGCTTAAAAGAAGAAAACAAATGATACCAGCGGTGAAGATCACTACTTCTTCCCCGAGTGTATCGAAAGCTCTGTAATCTCCCAAAATAGAAGTTACGATGTTTGGTGTATTCATATCTTTATATGCATTCTGAATGTAATAAGATGATGCAACCGGTGAACCAATAAGACTTTTCTCCTTATTAACTAATGCTTCCGCATCACCTCGATATGGAAGTCCTAATGACGCATAAATCAATAACAAACCAATCAAAACAAGTGATGTATAATTAATGATCTTCAATCGTTACTCCTTCTAGAAGTTTTATAAATCATCACAATAAATAAGACCCCTGTTACACCTGCGCCTATAACCGCTTCTGTAAATCCTACATCAATCGCACCCATTGAAACAAATAACATTGCAAGAATAAAACTAAATACACTTAACGAGACTACAGCAGTAAGAAGATCTTTAACATATAAAGAAACAATTGCCGAAATTATAAGAAATAGATACAAAACTAATTCTAATTCCCAATGCATTTAATCTTGATCCTTCTCTTCTTTTTTAAACCATGGTTTAATTCCGAATTTGAATGCGGCTCTTGCAAGAGCATGAGACCCAACAGGATTTGCAAGAGCTATAAAAACAAAAATAATCATTAGTTTCAAACTGTTCAGTTCTAACCCTTCATAACAAATCAAACCAACTACAATCAGCATAATTCCTAATGTATCGCTTTTGCTGGTTGCATGAGAACGAGTAAAAAAATCAGGCAATCTTATTACACCGATACTTCCGATCAACATAAAAAATGAACCGAGCAATAAAAAAAGTATTGTTAAAATATCTTTTACTTCATTCATTCTTTTGCCTTTTCCGTAGAAAAATATTTTGCAACAATCAGAGAACTGATAAAACTTAAGATTGCATAAGCGAGTGCAATATCAATAAACATCTCGAGTCGCTTAAATAATAAACCAAGAAGAAGTATTAATACAACAGTCTTAGTTCCAATTGCACCGGCACCAAGTAACCGGTCGAAAACAGTTGGCCCTTTAAGAACCCTGTAAAAAGGGATAATAATAATTATTGTTAAGCTAATAGAAATAAAGATAATGAAGGATTCCATGATTACAGTTTATCCTCTGATGAAATAATTTCTTCATGCGAGACAACAATTTCTTCGCTTAAGCCATATAACTTAGCAACTTCTTCTGTGAGTGAATGATCAATATGTGCTTCATCCTTTTCAAAAGTTAAAGAATGTATAATAAGTTCTTCACCTTCTATTTGAAGAGCTACTGTTCCTGGTGTAAGTGTAATCGAATTTGCAAGTAGTACCTTTGCAACCATATTTGGTAAATTCGTTCGAAATTTTATAATACCGACTTTTATAGGCAATTTTGGATGAATAATCAGGTAAGCAACTTTAAAGCTCGAGCTTATAATTTCCCAAATAAGGAATGGGAAGAAATAGCATAATCTTAGTATCCTGAAAGTTTTACTCTTGTGTTGCTCATCTTCATCATAGAAAATATAATTTCTAAGTTTTGCATTGAACCATAGTACGGTAATTACAGAAATAACACCCAACGAAATATGAAAAATATCATAATAACCACTTAGGATCAGCCAAAATGTCATCATTAGACAAAAATGCAGGATAATATTTCCGGGGTTATTTTTTTTCATATTAATAGGAAAAACAAATCTGGTGTAAAAATAATTCGCAAATTTAATAAATTTTTTTTCCGATCTGTGAAAAATCGGTTCACTAAAATACGATTCTATAAAAATGTTCTGAATTCGGATTAAAATTCATTTTTAAAATTAATTCACAGCATTAATGGATCGAAATAGATAAATTAAATTTTACGAAGATCTTAAGGGCTCCATCAAAGGATCCATTCAACATAATTTATATACCGACTTTAATAACGGGTTAATGATTCTCTAAGTCGTTGTAAAAAAACCGAAATGTGGGGTTTTGTGGTTTCCGCTATGCTTCGCTATCGTGATAACAGCTAATGGATTCTCCCATAGGTTCAAACGACTCCTTTGGAGGATGCTTTTGGCAGAATTTACCCGCCAATCTTAATGGCTGGTCTATGAACTTCAGCTTTCAGAATAGGTTTAAAAAATAAAACCCGATATGTAATATCGGGTTGTTGTGGGAGCTAATGGATTCGAACCAATGACCCTCTGCTTGTAAGGCAGATGCTCTGAACCAGCTGAGCTAAGCTCCCAATTAAACTTATTTCAATATACAAAATTATGAAGCCAAGCAGAATAACTGAACTCCCGCAAAGCGGGACAGGCAGCTGAGCTAAGCTCCCAATTAAACTTATTTCAATATACAAAATTATGAAGCCAAGCAGAATAACTGAACTCCCGCAAAGCGGGACAGGCAGCTGAGCTAAGCTCCCAATTAAACTTATTTCAATATACAAAATTATGAAGCCAAGCAGAATAACTGAACTCCCGCAAAGCGGGACAGGCAGTTGAGCTAAGCTCCCAATAAATAAAGATCAAAATTTTGCGTCACAAGTATAGAATAATTATCTAAAATTTTCAAACATAATTTGAAATAATTTAGAGCGGGCGACGGGACTCGAACCCGCGACTTGAAGCTTGGGAAGCTGCCACTCTACCAACTGAGTTACACCCGCACTGACACAAAATTATTAATGACTTTACTATAAATCAACAGCTTTTTCTTTATTTTAACTTGAGAAAATATCTAAGAGGATATGAGTAATACAAAAAAGCAAAATCAACTTCTTGAGCGGATTATTTTAATCACTATTATTATTGCATCAATAATTCTGTGGGAAACATACGTCATCTATCCAATTAAAATTA
>JAGXSM010000053.1 GCA_018333725.1 Melioribacter sp.
TAATTAATCTGGAGAAGATATATTTCGAACGGATCGTTCTCCTTTCTTTAGTTCGGAATAATTATTAGAAGCATCTGAAAAATTCTATCAGTTTAACATATTTTTTAAGTTTTGGTGTTTTTTTTAATAAATAATTATTTTTACGGAAAAAATTAGTCCTTTGAAATAGTGTTGTCTGCTTTATTGAGTCGTCTGTTGACTCATTTGTGCAGAAATTAAGTAGTCAACGATATCATTCTCCTTATGTTAAAAACAAAAGCGGCAAACGTGAACTCAAAGCGGTTTCTCTCAAGATCATAGTAACTGCACCTTTCCTAGCCCAAGACGTTTTTCATAAATGCAAAAGTTTTCTCGACTTTTTGTTCTTTATTATATTTTATTTCTATTCTCCTTAATAGTAATTGAAAAATTTCTGCTGCGGAAGGTCTTAATATATTTTCGTAAAAAAGGGAAAAATCTACGGACAATCTTAATAATAGGTGCGGGCAAAGTCGGCATTAAATTTTTCAATTCAATAAAAGAAAATCCTCATTTCGGTTATAAAGTAATCGGTTTTTTAGATGATTTTGGAATTCAAATGTTGGATGGTCTTTATCTAGGCCCAATCAAAAAATTAAACCATCTGCTAAAAACTAAAGATATAGATGATGTAATTGTTGCACTCCCGAATTATGCTACAGAAAGAATTCATGAAGTTATAAAAACATGCGAACTGCATGGCAAAATTGTAAGAATTATTCCCGATTATTTCCGGTTTGCCTCGGATAAATACAGAATTTCGATGTTTGCTCAATTCCCTGTTGTTACACTAAAAGACGATAAGGTCGATCAGATTGGTTGGAGGTTAATAAAAAGACTTTTTGATATTGCTTTCAGCAGTTTGGTAATTGTATTTATTTTTTCATGGCTCTATCCGTTAATTGCTCTTTTAATTAAAATTGATTCGAAGGGTCCGGTTTTATATAAACAGGAAAGGTGGGGAAGAGGTAATAAAAAATTCTATGTTTATAAATTTAGAAGTATGTGTTGTAATGCAGCAGTTACCGATGCCGATGGTAAATACCTTCAAGCAACTCAGAATGATTCACGGGTTACCAGAATTGGTAAAATTTTAAGAAAAACTAATATTGATGAATTACCCCAGTTTATTAATGTTTTTATAGGCAAGATGTCTGTTGTTGGTCCCCGCCCACATCCCACTCCGCTTAATTTGATTTCCACTGAAAATATTGATCAATACCTTATGCGCCATTTAGTAAAACCCGGTATAACCGGTTGGGCTCAGGTTAATGGCCTTAGAGGCGAAACTAAAGATAAAAAATTGATGCAAAAACGGGTTCAGTATGATATCTGGTATATTGAAAATTGGTCCTTTCTTCTCGATATTCAAATAATTATTTTAACTGTTTGGCATATGATTAAAGGAGATCCAAATGCTTATTAATAAATTTGAACATAGTTTGTGGTGAATTTAATATTGATCAACCTTAAAAATATCACAGATTCATTCTTAGTTAATCTGGTATAATTAAATCTTCTTTTCAAGCAGCAATTTTTTGTTCTTTCAAATATTCTGATTTTTTTTGATAATAATGAAATCCATTAGCATCCTCGTATCCAAGAGGTGCTCTTTTTAATGAAATGATTATTCCTGCAATAAATGCTGCTGCCAATATTATTAATAGGTATAACATATTTTTCTCACTATAAATTTATATTTACTTTTTATTGCTATTGTTAGATTTAACAAATATTAGGCCGTATTCTGCATCATTTTGAAAAATTATTGGACTTTGAAAAATCTTTTTTTAACGCAAAAAAGGAACTTTTTAATTATCGGCATTAATATTCTTTAAAGATGGTTGGCTGATTATTGAAAAGTGGTTAATATTACGCAGTAATTTCAACCCATTTTATTTTTCAATAAAACTTTAAAACTGATTTCTAATCTGAATCATATGTAAATTATATTTAATATTTTTTCGCGGATTTTTGACTCAATATTCTAAATTGAAAAAATTATTTTTAACCATCATCTTTCCATCTGGTAAAATGAAGTCAAAATATTATTCTATAATATTTTTTATTCTAACATTAAATATCTCCACTTCTGCTCAGTCAATTGAAGGAACATGCGGTTTGCTTTTCATCCCTACTGCCGAAATGCAAGAAGATGGTCAAATTAGAATTGGTGCAGGTTTTATCCCTAAATTTATTGTTTCGTTCGATGGATATAAAAGAGATGCAATTACTCCTTTTTTTACTTTTAGCTTTCTACCATTTGTTGAAATGAACGGACGAATAACGCGAATTATAAATCCAATTTCTAAAACTCAGGGAATTGGCGATCGGACGATTAGTATAAGAATCAGGTTAATTTCAGAATCAAATTATTTCCCGGCTGCTGTAGTCGGTCTTCACGATCTTGCCGGTATTTATGGTGGTCCTGAAGCTGTTCGAAATAACTCTTTATATTTTGTTTTATCAAAACATTTTAGTGTAGATGTTAAAAATAATTTTTTAATTGGAGTTCATTCTGGTTACGGTTCTGATAAAATTAAAGCGCAGCATCATAATTTTGTCGGTCTTTTCGGAGGTATGTCGCTAAAGGTTTTTGACCTTATTGAATTAATGGGTGAGTATGATGCCGAGCGGTTCAATACCGGTATCCGGTTAACTCTTTTCAGGCATATAAAACTTCTTGGCGGATTTATGGACTTAAAGTACTTTTCCGGCGGTGCATCGTTCAGTTTTGTCCTATAAGGTCAGTAACGCGTAACGAGTGACGGGTAACGGGTAATAAGTAATGAGTGAACAGAAATGAGTAATCAGTAATGAGTATAAGGGGGTAAAATGAATAATCATAAAGATCTTGAGGTTTGGAAACAAAGTATTGAGTTTGTAAAAGATATCTATGAAAGAACCAAGTCTTTTCCAAAAGAGGAATTGTTCGGAATAACTAACCAAATCAGACGTTCTGCAGTTTCTATTCCTTCTAATATTGCCGAAGGAGCTGCAAGGAACCACAAAGGTGAATTTAAACAGTTTCTCTATATTTCTTTAGGAAGTTTATCCGAACTGGAAACTCAATTAATAATAACTAGAGAGATCAAATATTTAGATGATAATCAATTTGTATTATTAAATGAAAAACTGGAAACTGTACGAAAACTCCTAATAGGCTTAATAAAATTTCTCAAAAAATAAATTAGTTTTTTGGATAATTTCTTTTTTCCATTTACCGATTACTGATTACCGATTACACTTTACTACTCACAGTTTACACTTTCCTTGCAATCCTCCTCCGTCCTCCGCCTTCAACAATCCTCGCGCCACCTCCACAATCCACTCCTCAGCCTCTCTCAATACCTTCTCAACCTTCACTCCATTTGCACGTAAATATTCCTCCGCATCTTCCACACACACAAAAGGTTTAAGCTCTTCAAAAGCCAAACCCTCTTTTAGTCCTTCCATTCTGTTCTCCTTTTAACTTATAAGCATTCTCCGTATTTTATTTTTTATTCTGTTTCGTAAATAATAAACTTGGGTTCTATCCAATCCCATTTTTGTTGTAATGCACTCCCAAAATCAAGACACATTTTATGTAAAAGTTGTAGAGACATTTATAAGCCTCTGGCTTATTTTAAGCTACCTTTGAAAAAATATTTTGTTTTTCTGGTGATCCATCCCTTCGGGAAAAATCTACAGGACTGATGTAACCAAGAGCTGAATGAGGATAGTCGTTATTATAAAACTCGATAAAATCTTCAACTGATTTTTTGGCTTCATCAAACTTATCATAATCTCTGGTC
>JAGXSM010000054.1 GCA_018333725.1 Melioribacter sp.
GCTTCGCTTGCTTTGTGTTTTTATATGACTTTCAAATTTTTCATTGGCTCTTTGGGTAAACAGATCGGCATTATTGATTTTATTACTGCGCATTTGTCTTTCCTTTTTGTTTACTCTCTTACATCTTCATTCATAAAAAGTTTGCACTAATTCAATAATTTTTCAGATGTTTCAAACGATTATTCCTCCAGCCAAATATCAATGTCATAAGAAATATTTTTTAGCAAGTAGTCTGTTTTGCCAGTTAAAAAATCATGATATAGTAAATCGCTGGTATATCTTTTTTCGTCATCATTATCAACAACAAACAGAAGGTATCTTTTGTCTTTAGTCCAATATTTTGGAAACATTATTTTAAGATTCTTAATACTGAGTGAGAGTTTTACAGTTTCTTTTGTTTTAATATTTAGGCGAAATAAATCTCCATACCCGCTGGATGCACCCCAGAAAATCGTACTATAAATAATCTCTGTTTCATCACTACTCAATAATGGTCTATTAAATAATCGTTGTGGAGAAGTAATAATTGTATCAATTCTTCCCGTTGTTATATCAACAAAGTAAAGCCCATAATTGCCATATCTTTCTATTTGGGCATTTAACAATACTTTTTGATTATCATTTGTCCATGGATTAGGGCCAAAATCACATGATTCAGAGGTTTGCACTAGCAGTTTTTCATTTCGATCAGAAATATTATATAGTATTGGCCTTGAAGGTGCAATATCTTCAACATTATATACAATAAACTTCTCATTAGGACTGAATTTAGGTGTGTTTGCTCTCCGAGGTGGATCTACATATAATCTACCAGTTCCGTCACTATTAATTAATAATAAATTTAATGCAATTGTATATAAAATCTTTTTTCCATCCTTTGACCAGCTTGGTTCGCTTATAGAAAACTTCTCGCTAGTATCAATTGCCCTTTTATTTGTTCCGTCAATATTCATTATTGTGAGTTCTGTCTTGGGTGAATCCTCATAATAAGTTACATAAACAACCTTACCTTTGAAATTTGGTTTGTCTATTTCATTTTCAACAGTATCGCACGTTGTTACCAAAAATATTATTCCAGCTGCAAGAACCAATAAAATTATTTTATTTCTCATAATCACTCCAGCTATTTTCTCTCAATAGACATAACTTCATTATTATTTTGCCAGCATTACCTTTAACGTTCTTATCGCACTATTAGTTTGTATTGTAATTAAATACAAACCACTTGAATATTTAGAACCATCCCAATGTAAATTATACTTACCCGGAGTTACTTTATCATTATAAATTGTTTCTAATTCTTGACCAAGCAAATTGTGAATTTTTATCAGAACATCGCTTTCTTCCGGTACTGAAAATGAAATTGTGGTAACGGGATTAAATGGGTTAGGATAATTTGAGATGTTTAAATCAAATAGTGTCTGCTCTTTCGATACGATGTTTTTGTTCTTTATTGAATCAGTATTTACAATACTCCGACTCGCCCAAATATCTAAAACATTTACATAGATTGATTCAGAAGAAAGGGCTCCATCGTTATCTACTGTTTTAACATAGTAATAAATATCATCTTCTATAAAATTGTACTGAACAGTAATATCATAATCAGTAAAACTGGTTCCCGAAGTTAATCCAACAAGTGTAAAACTACTTTCGTTATACTTCTTTCTGTAAATCTTATAGTGGTTAATATCGGGATCATTCGGTGGTGTCCATTGAATTGTTGGGTTACTTCCATAACTTCCAGAAATACTTACGTTTGTTGGTGGCGATGGAGGATTATTTGCATAATCTCCAACTCCATGTTCTGCAAATGTATTCCGTATTGTATTTTTTGTAGAAGAATCATAAAACCCATTTATTAAGCGGTCTCGAAAGCTCAGAAATGCTGAATTATAGTTATTAAAATTATTCATTTGAGCAAACAAAACATTCTGAAACCCGAAAATACTCTGTAGATGAGAAAGTATATGTGAAAATAGTTGGCCAAAAGGATATATACCAAGTGAGGAATTATAACTACTATGGTTATTAATACTTCTTGCTTGGCTGGGAAGAGAATAAGTTAGAATATCGGGTACTCCAGAATACATATAGGCAAAATAATCTGATAATCCCTCTAATACTCCTTTATATTCATTTGTTGCTGAAGAATTTAGATATTCACAACCGATATCATATTGGATTTTATGTATATATTCATGATAGATTACATTTGCTTCTCGCGAAAAATTTGGATCCTCTGGAACTCCATTATAAAAATATATAACATCAAATCCAGGATTATAATATGACTTTCTTTCTGATTCATTCCAACCAATAGAAACATTTGTTTGATTAAAGCTTGGTGTATAGAAGTTGTTTATAAAATTTTGCCGGAACTTCGATATATGGTAATAAACATTAACTTCATCAAAGTTTTGTGTGTAAGGTGAATGTGTAAAATTATTGGGATCACCGCTAATATAAGTTGCCCGAGACCCGGAGGTTTTATAAACATTTACATATGTGCCTTGTAAATAACCGCTTGAATTTAGTAGGGGCAACTGAACTAGGGATGTTTCAAATTCTAAGCTTGATGATTGTGGATAGGTATTGAAAATCAATCCGTGAGGACTTTGGTAGTTTAGTAATAACTCAGTTTTTTGATTTTGGGATTGTAGCCCATTTATTATTATATCACTCTCAGAAGAATTTATCTTTGAATCACTCCTTGAAATTATCTTTCCGCTTGAGGCAGACACGATATATTTCCAACTTTCACCACTATTTTCATCTACAAGAAAAAAGTCCCATACAAGTTCAAATTTGCTTTCATTAGGTAAAATGTAGAGTTTCTTATTCCTTTGAACGAATCCAACTTTACCAATATTAAAAACTGCGGTAGTAAACGCAGATTCAAAAGAAACATTTGGCGTTGTGTTAATGTCAATTTGTTCTGAATAAAATATTCCGCTGAAGTAGAATATTTCACCATTTTCTGTTACTCCAAAGGTGCATTGTGTTCCGTTGATGGGTATATTTTTGTATTCTTGTTGATAATCATAATAATTGCCATTAATAGAGTTTCTTTGAGAGATAAATGAAAGATTTGGTTTCTGCAAATTAGATTTAACTTGACCAACTTTTGAGTTGTTTTTTCTTTCGAATAATTTGTTAACATACAGTAGAAAATTTTGAATTGCAGATTCAGGTGTTTTCCCGAAACTCTTTGTTTTAGTTCCATACATGGAAGCGGGTGTCCCTGTTGCTTTATCCCAGCAAACATACCAATCAGGGTGCTCTTGCCAAAATTTATCTAATGTAGCTAATTGTGATGAATCAGGTAATGCTTGAGCCCTCAATATTACAGAGACAATAAATAACCATAACATAGTTTTTAAGAATGAACGTTTCATTATCACCTCATTTTAATGAAATATAACGATTTCTATCTTTCCATCAGGAAAGAAAGATTTATAAAATATTGTGCCTTTCCACTTCATAACTTAATTTATTTGTTACCACACAAAATAAAAAAGGAGATTACAATGAACTCTAAATCTCTCGAAGTAAAAAGGCACTTCATTAAAGACAAATTAATAATCGGAATCGACCCGGC
>JAGXSM010000055.1 GCA_018333725.1 Melioribacter sp.
TACCAATCTTCAACTTTCCGACTTTGAAGTTTTTGAAGACGACCTCCCTCTATCTATCTCGGAATCTGGATTGAATATTGTTAAATGTGCAACAACTCCTTATAAATTGAAGACAGTATTAATGCTCGATAACAGCACGAGTCTTGAAAATGATCTCAATACAATCCGTAATTCTGCAAAACAAATTGTTCATGGAATGAGGCCAAATCAATTTGCTTCACTTTATCAGTTTTCGGATAAACCGGTTTTACTTTGGGATTTTACATTAGATATTGACTGGCTCAAAAACTTAATTGATAATAATTATAAACTTGGAGTAAGAAGCACAGATTTTTACGGTGCAATGAAATACGGTGCCGGAAGATGGGTTGATGTTGTATCTATGGATAGCGTTGTTCAGGGTTGTCTTGTAGTAATTTCGGATGGCGAAGATACTCAGGGTTCTACTTCGCTTGCACAGGGACTTAATGCGGTTCATAATAAGTTAGTCTATTCAATTGCGCTTGGACCGGCTCTCCAACCGGAAATTATGAATGCATTCAGCACCGGAGGAAGTTTTAAACCCGGTCAGGAAAACGAAATAATTAAAAGATTTATTGATATGGAAAATTCCGTTGTTAAGATTGCAAATAGTTTTTATTTCCTTACTTATAGCAGTCCTAAAAGGGGAAACAAAGATCATTCCTTAAAAGTGAGAATTAAAAATAATCCTTATCAGGGAAGCGAGTCTTTTATTTCTACCAAATTTAACAGTGCCGGATTCAATTAATATTTTTAAGGAATTGAAATGTCTGTTTCGATTGACGAAGTAAAATACATAGCTAATTTAGCTAAACTAAATTTTGACGAAAAAGAACTGGAAGGATTCACAAATCAGTTTAACGGGATATTATCATTCTTCGAAAAATTGAATGAACTGGATACAGAAAATGTTGAACCGTTATCTCATCCGATACCAAATGAAAATGTATTTAGGGATGACAAGCTTATTCAATCTATTGATCGTGAAGACGCCCTTAAAAATTCACCTAACAGTACGGATGAGTTTTTCATAGTACCTAAAGTAATCAGTCAATAATTTCTCCTTTAGATTCAGAAATGATTATAGGAATAATACCGGCACGATTCGCATCAACCCGCTTAATGGGAAAACCGCTGGCAGATATAGGCGGTAAACCGATGATTCAACACACTTACCAGAATGCTAAAAAATCCAAATTGCTGGATAAAGTTGTTATTGCTGTAGATGACGACCGGCTCTATAAAGTTGTTAAAAGTTTTGGCGCAGAAGTGTATATGACCCCCCAAGAAGTTGCAACCGGTTCCGACCGGATTGCAATTGTTGCAGAAAAAATTCCTGATGCATCCATAATCGTTAATATTCAGGGCGATGAACCCTTTATAAAAGGTAAAATGATTGACGAGGCTATTGAACCGCTTCTCTTTGATAAAAAAGTTAGTGTCTCTACACTTGCTAAAAGAATTAAAAGTGTTGAAGAAATGAAATCTCCTTCGGTCGTTAAAGTTGTTTTCGATTATAATAATTTTGCATTGTATTTCTCTCGCTCACCCATTCCATTTGCACGCGATGCAAGAACTAATCTTCAGAGGATTGAAAACGCAGAAATGTATAAACATATAGGTCTCTATGTGTATCGAAAAGATGCCCTTCTTAAATTTACTGCATCTAAACCAACCGATCTGGAGCAGGTAGAAAAATTAGAACAGCTAAGATTTCTTGAATATGGTTTTAAGATGAAAATAGTTGTTACCGAAATTGATAGTCTATCTGTTGATACCCCGGCTGATCTTGAAATAGCGCGTAAATACTATGAAAAGGTGATGAAATCATCGGATAGATCCCGCAAATAGAATTATCTATCCGGCTCATATTCAAATTCCAGAATCATGTATCCTTTATCTTGCCTCCGGCATCAATTGTATTTGGGCTAAACTGATATTATTTTTGAACTGGTAAGAAAAATTTTTTAATTAATAGGAAAGTTATGGAACATAAAATAAGGGTATTAGTAGCAAAAGCCGGATTAGATGGTCATGATAGAGGTGCAAAAGTTGTTGCCGCTGCTTTACGAGATGCCGGAATGGAAGTAATTTACACTGGTTTGCGTCAAACCCCGGAAATGATTGTTGAAGCTGCTATTCAAGAGGATGTTGATGCTATTGGAATTAGTATTTTATCCGGTGCACATATGACAATCTTTCCACGCATTTTAAATTTGATGAAAGAAAAAAAGGTTGATGACATTTTGCTTTTTGGCGGCGGAATAATTCCTGAAGACGATCTTAACAAATTAAAAGAATTGGGTGTTGGAGAACTCTTTACTCCGGGTACATCTACAACAGATATTGTTAAATTCTTAAAGGAATGGGTTGTAAATCACCCCAAGAAATAAACACTTAATTAAGATGGAAAAAGACCCCCATTCGGGGGTTTTTTGTTAATTATCATTGTTGTTTTAATAAACCGATTCTTTCTTTATTTTTGAATTATATTAAATGGATTTTTAATGTCGTACAACAACCGTATCAGAATCATATTTCTTGATATGATGCGAGCACTTGCTGTTCTTATGATGGTTCAAGGGCATACAATAGATACATTTCTTGCCGATGAATTCCGCACATTGGATTCTTCAATTTTCGGTATGTGGTTTACAATAAGAGGTTTTACGGCGCCAATTTTTATGTTTACATCCGGTGTTGTATTTACTTTTTTACTCTTCTCTCACAATGAACCTTTTTTTCAGAATCCAAGAGTTAAAAAAGGAATTAAGAGATTTATTATTCTTCTACTTATTGGATATTTACTAAGATATCCAACATATACTGTTTTTGATTTTAGTGTGGTCAGACAGGATCAGTGGATGGGATTTTTTACTGTCGATGCATTACATTTAATTGGATTTGGTCTATTATTCATATTGATACTTTCATTTCTGTCTGAAAAATTGAAAATAAGTAACCAGCTGATATTTGCATTAGGTGCATTATTTTTCTTCAGTTTATTTTCAATTACAGAAAAAATTAATTGGGCAAACTATATGCCCATTCCTTTTGCAGCTTACCTTTATCATGGAACAGGGTCATTTTTCCCTTTATTCCCATGGGCAGGATATGTTCTAAGCGGGGCTTTTTTAGGGAGCTATCTTGCTCATAATCCAATTTCATTTACTACTGTTAAGTTCTCTAAACGTTT
>JAGXSM010000056.1 GCA_018333725.1 Melioribacter sp.
TAAAGTCTATGTTACTTAGTGGCAGAATATTATTTGCCACTAAAACACTAAAGCACAAATTAGAGGGAAATTAAATGGCAAAAGAAAAAGCAGAAGCAGTAATTGATAAATCAAACGGTAAAACACCAACAGGTAAAATCGATTCATTCGGCGGAATGACAAAAGACGAATTGATGAATGCCCTTAGTATGATGAGTGTTTCAAGAGCAATCGATAATAAAGTAATGACTCTCATCAAACAGGGGAAAGCATTTTTCCTTATCTCCGGTGCCGGTCACGAAGCTACTCAGGTAGCATTCGGTCTTGCAATGCAGAAAGGTGTTGACTGGGCATATCCATATTACCGCGATATGTGTTTTTCAATTACACTTGGAAGCAAACCCGAAGATCTTTTTCTTGCTTTTCTTGGCAAAGCTGATGATCCGTTAACAGGTGGTCGTCAGATGCCATGTCACTGGTCATCTAAAGAAGCTAATATTCCAACCCAATCAAGTCCAACCGGTACACAATTTTTACAAGCAGTGGGATCAGCGTTAGCATTAAAGAAGAAAGGAATTAATGGAGTTGTTTATGTAAGTGCCGGTGAAGGTACAACTTCGCAAGGAGAATTTCACGAAGCAGTCAATTGGGCATCAAGAGAAAAACTTCCGGTTGTATTTGTAATTCAGAATAATAAATGGGCTATTTCTGTTCCTGTTCAGGATCAGACTGCCGGCAAAAATGCATCCGTTCTCGAAATGATGAAAGGTTACGAAAATTTATTACGCCTCGAAGTTGATGGAACGGATTTTTTACAGTCGAACGCAATTGCTCAATCTGCATTTAAGTATGCACGTCAGGGTAAAGGTCCCGCACTTGTTGAAGCACATGTTGTTAGATTGTTTTCACATTCATCTTCCGATGATCAGAAAAAATATCGTCCCGATGATTCGTTACAGGAAGACTTAAAGAAAGATCCGATAAAATTATTTTCCGATTTATTGATTAAGAAGGGAGTTCTTACAGAATTAGCATATGAAGAGTTCAAGAAAAAAATTACAGATCATATTACCGAAGCAGCCGATTGGGCATTAAAACAATCTGAACCCGATCCGCAGACCGCTACACGTTTTGTTCTTGATGAATCAGGTAAACGTGACCGGATTGAATATGAAAAACTTTCTCACGAAGGAAATCCTATCGTAATGGTTGATGCAATTAACCATGCATTAAAAGAAGAGATGGACAGAAATGATAAGATTTATGTATTTGGTGAAGATATTGCTGACGGCAAAGGCGGAGTATTTACAGCGACAAAAGGACTATCTACAAAGTTTGGAAAGGAAAGAGTGTTTAACTCTCCGCTTGCAGAAGCAAGTATTGTAGGTGTTGCAACAGGAATGGCACTCGCGGGATTAAAACCATGTGTCGAGATTCAATTTGGAGATTATATCTGGCCGGCATTCATGCAATTCCGCGATGAAATAGTTATGTACCGTTACCGCTCAAATAATTTGTTCGAAGCTCCTGTTGTTACAAGGGTTGCTGTTGGCGGATATATTCACGGAGGATTGTATCATAGTCAAAATGTTGAAGGATTTTTTGCGCACATGCCGGGCATATTGATTGCGTATCCTTCCAATGCTGCAGACGCAAAAGGGTTACTAAAAACATCGTTACGTCTTAATGATCCTGTCCTGTTTCTCGAACACAAAGGATTATATCGTCAGAGTTATTCAACATCACTGGAACCGGATGCTGATTATCTTGTCCCGTTCGGTAAAGCCAAAATAGTTAAAGAGGGAAGTGATCTTTCAATAATTACATACGGTGCTATGGTTCATGAATCTAATTTTGCAGCTAAGAAACTTGAAGATGACGGATATTCAGTGGAAATTGTAGATTTGCGAACAATTGCACCACTTGATGTTGATGCGATTTATAAGTCGGTTAAGAAAACAGGTAAAGTGATGGTTATTCACGAAGATACTTTAACAGCCGGGTTTGGTGCAGAGATTGCAGCGCTAATAACTGAAAATTGTTTTGAGTCCCTGGATGGACCGGTTAAGAGAATTGCTGCTAAGGATACACCTATTCCATATGCACCTAATCTTGAATATGCAATTCTTCCTACGAGAGAAAAAATTTATAACGAATTAAAACAGTTACTGGAATATTAAAATCATTAAAATATTTTTGAATATTCAATTTTGAGATTCTTCGTCACTTAATCTGGGACTCAGAATATCAATGGAGAAAACATGAAAGTAGAAATTGTAATGCCGAAAATGGGTGAAAGTATTAACGAAGGAACCCTTATTAAATGGCATAAGAAGAAAGGCGATAAAGTTAAAAAAGATGAAATCATATACGAGATCAGTACAGATAAAGTTGATACTGAAATCCCAAGTCCGGAAGATGGGTTTCTTGTTGATATAAAAGTTTTTGAACAGGAAACAGTTGAGGTAGGAACTGTAGTTGCCGTAATCGAAACAAATGGAGAAACTCCGGTTGAACATAAAGCGGAAAAGAAAATTGAAACTCCTTCTACTACACAGATCGGTGGCGAAATTATTGATGTCCCGATGCCAAAAATGGGTGAATCGGTTATGGAAGGAACAATTATTAAGTGGCATAAAAAAGTTGGCGACGCCGTTAAACGCGATGAAATTATTTTTGAAATAAGTACCGATAAGGTTGATACAGAAGTTCCATCTCCTGTTGAAGGAACTATTTCCGAAATTTTGTTTAAGGAAAATGATACTGTCCAGGTTGGTGTTGCTGTCGCTAAGATTTCTACAACAACGGGAATTGCAAAATCAACAGTTGTTTCAAAAGAACCGGATACTAAGAAAGAAATTACAGAAACTAAAAAACCTCAAGCCACGGTTTCTCCGGTTAGCACTTCACCAATTAATAATTACCAATCACAAATCACCAACCTTCAACCGTCAACTCCCGGACGTTTTTATTCACCATTAGTTCTTAACATTGCAAGAACCGAGGGGATCTCAATGTCGGAACTTGAGTTAATTCAGGGTACCGGAATTGGTGGAAGAGTATCTAAAAATGATGTGATAAACTATTTACAGAATAAAAGATCAGGTAAAGCTGCGGTTGAATTCAAAGTCGATCAGATTAAACCTTCAGTTGAGCAGAAATTTGAACAGCCCGCATTTGCCCAGGGTGAAAGAATTAAATTAATTCCGATGGATAATATCCGTCAGCGTATTATGTATCATATGGTAAATAGCCGCGATACTTCTGTACACGTCACTGCTATGATCGAAATTGATATGTCCAGAATCCATAACTTTATCGAAAAGCACCGAGATGAGTTTTTACAAAAGGAAGGATTGAAACTGACTTATATGGCGTTTATTACTTATGCTGCAATAAAGGGATTAAAAGAATATCCGCTTATGAATGCATCGATTGATGGAAATAATATTGTTGTTAAAAATTATATCAACCTTGGTATTGCAGTAGCTGTTGAACCGAATGGTCTTATTGTACCAAACATTAAAAATGCCGATGAAAAGAATATACGCGGATTGGCCAAAGCTATTGCTGATTTAGGTAACCGGTCTCGTTCTAAAAAACTTGTCCCGGATGATATTATGGACGGAACATTCTCTATAACGAATTACGGGGTGTTCGGTTCATTATTCGGAACACCTATTATTAATCAACCGGAAGTTGGAATTCTTGG
>JAGXSM010000057.1 GCA_018333725.1 Melioribacter sp.
TAATTCTGGCGGCGGTCAACCGGTCTCAATGAAAAATATTAGAGAGGTTAAAGAGGTCTGCAAGAAATATGGAATTCCGCTCTTTCTTGATGCATGCCGGTTTGCGGAGAATGCTTACTTCATTAAGTTGCGCGAAGAAGGTTATGCAAATAAATCCGTTCTCGAAATTGTCCAGGAAATGTTCTCTTATGCAGATGGTTCTACAATGAGCGCAAAGAAAGATGCACTTGTAAATATCGGCGGATGGCTTTCTTTAAACGATGAAGATCTTGCAATGAAATGCCGTAACCTTCTAATTGTAACAGAGGGATTTACTACATACGGCGGACTTGCCGGAAGAGACCTTGAAGCAATTGCACAAGGATTGGAAGAGGTAGTAGATGAGCACTATCTGCAATATAGAATTAGAAGTACAGAATATCTCGGCGAAAAATTACTTAACGCCGGCGTTCCGATTATTGAACCTCCCGGTGGTCATGCAATATATATCGATGCAAAAAGATTTCTTCTGCACATTAAACCCGAAGAGTATCCCGGGCAATCAATTGTATGCGAACTCTATGTTGAGGGCGGCGTGCGTGCTGTTGAGATCGGGTCGGTTATGTTTGGTAAGTATGACGAAAACGGTAAATTAATTCCTTCTATGATGGAACTTGTTCGTCTTGCAATTCCACGCCGTGTTTATACACAGAGCCATGTTGATTATGTTGTAGAGGTTGTTATAGAAGTATTCAAAAACAGAGAGAAACTGAAGGGTTATAAGATAATTTATGAAGCACCGATGCTCAGACATTTTACAGCTAAGTTTAAACCCCTTTAATTATTTTACACAGAGAGTCACAGAGAAACACATAGAGTTAATGAAACCGAAGAAACATATTATATATAAATCGAATTATCAGATCTGGAGATTATTAATATCCGAGACGGATAAACTTGTAATTGAACTCCGGGATGTGAACAGGAAAGAAGTTTTTTTCAGTTGTTATAATCTTGATAAAGGCAAAAAAGTCTTTGAATCGCTGCAGCTCGAAGAAAAATACTGGATTGGTATTGAAGTGTTGTATAATGATATGATAATTTTTCACAAGTATGCTAAACCTGATATGCCCGGCCATAAACAGATCATTGGTTTTGATATTACAACTCAAACAGTAAAGTGGACGGACTCCGACAACTCATTTTTATTTGTTCTTAATGATAGGATTTACTGCTATAAACAAAAATTTGAAAGCAGAAACTTTTATGCACTGAATTATTTATCCGGACTGCCGGAGGAAGATCTGGGAGAGGATTTTGAAAAAATTAATAATCTTAGAGAAGATGTAGATTATTCATTCAAGAATTCAAATTATCTTTTTACGGAAATATGGGATCCCAGCAAAAACAATTCGGCTGTTAATGAAGCAATTTCATCAATTACCTCCCGGCTTGAAATTGTGGGAGATGTTGAATATACTTCATACGGAAATCTGCTTCTGTTCAGTTTTCATTCTAAAGCGTTTAACGGAAGTCTTGTTAATAAATTTATTGCGTACGACTTATCTCGACAAAAATTAGTTCTTTCTGAAATACTTAATGCAAGCACAAATGCTTATGTGCCCGATTCTTTCTTCATTTATAAAAACTATTTGTTACTTCTGAAAGAAAAGAATGGATTGATTGTTTATAAACTGGAATAAACATGGAACTATCACTCGAAGAGAAGTCAATACTTCTTGAAGCAGCCAGAAATTCCATTACATCTATTTTTACAGGGCAGGAGATTCCCGACCCCGATTATCAAAAGCATCCCGTGTTTAATTCTCATTCAGGTGCATTCGTTACACTTACTGAAAATAAAAAGCTTCGCGGATGTATAGGTTACATAGTATCCGATCAACCGTTGTATCAAACAGTTTGCGAGGCAGCAGTTCATGCGGCACAAAATGATCCAAGATTTCATCCGGTGAGTGAAAATGAGCTTTCAAAAATTTCGATTGAAATTTCAGTTTTATCCGAACCATTTCCTCTTAAAAGTTATGACGAAATTGAAATTGGAAAGCACGGTTTGATACTTGAGGAAAAAGGAAGGCGCGGATTACTTTTACCACAGGTTCCGGTTGAACATAATATGAATAAAGAACAATACCTTGATGCTATTTGCCAGAAGTCGGGATTTCACTCAAGTTACTGGAAGGAGAAGAAGTTGAAGCTGAGTGGTTTTACTGCAAATGTATTCAGTGAAAAATCTTTAACCAAAGTTGAGTAAAAAATGAAAGGGATAAGAGAACCCGCTGTTGCAGGAATGTTTTATCCGGCTTCTCAAATAAAATTGAGCGAACAGGTTAATCAACTGTTAAGCGAAGCAAGTCCCAATAAAAAATATTCTAATGTAGCGGGAATTGTTTCTCCTCATGCGGGTTATATTTATTCAGGAAAAACAGCTGCTTATGGTTTTAATTCTCCTGTTGGTAAAGATTATGATACGGTTATTATCATTTCTCCAAGTCACCGGGAATATTTTAGAGGAATTTCAATTTATGATGGTGACGCTTACCGCACTCCATTAGGCAATGTTCCATTGAATAACGAGTTGGTTGAAAAACTGATATCCGACAGTAAAATTATATTCAGAGGAATTCAGGGTCACCGCGCAGAGCACGCTGTCGAAGTTCAAATACCTTTTCTCCAGGTTCTGCTTAAAGATTTTTCAATTATTCCAATTGTACTTGGAGATCAAAGTAGAAATTTTATTTATGAACTTGCCGATAGAATTGCCCCTTTGATTGATGACAAAACATTAATTGTTGCAAGTTCAGATCTCTCGCACTTTTATTCAAAAACAAAAGCAGATAGAATGGATTCGGTAGTAGAACAGAATATAGAAAACAACGATTACGAAAAACTTCAAAGCGATCTCGAAACCGGAAGATGTGAAGCATGCGGCGGAGGGGCTATAGTTGCTATGATGCGTGCAGCAAATTTAGCCGGAAGAAAAAAATCTAAAGTTGTGGCCCGTTCCGATTCCGGGGATGTTTCGGGTGATTATTCCGAGGTTGTAGGTTATCTCAGCTCGGTTATGTATTCGTAATTGATAATTAACATAAGACGGTCTATTCCTCATCGGACACTCAAATCATTTTATTCAATAAAAATTTTTGTTGAGTATTGCCTTATATTGAGTTTTGTTATAGCTTGTAATCCCAATAAGACCTCTCCAAAATTTTCATTTAAAAAAGGGAAGAAATGACTGATTATAAATTCAGCGAGAACTTACTGAACGTAAGAATGTCTCCAATCGTAAGTATTAGCGAGGAAGTCCGAAAACTTGCACCGGAATTTAAAGCTAAAACCGGAAAAGACTTTGTTTTATTTCAGCGCGGCGAAATTGATTTTCCAACGCCGAAATATATAGTTGATGCGGCTAAAAATGCACTCGATAAAGGATTAACAAAATATCCGAAATCCGGCGGAGAAGATATATTTAAAGAAGCAATAATTAATAAGCTGCAATATTTTAATAACGCAAACGGATTTGACAAGGATAACATCGTTTGCACTTACGGCGGACAGGAATCTTTAGAACTCTCTTTCAAATTATTTGAAGGTAAAAAAGGAGTTGGGTTTGCACCTTGCTGGAGTTGTGTTCTCGAAAATTTTGTTCCGTATTGCGGAACTGATTTTCATCAAGTACCACTCGGTGAAGATTTCAGTATTGATTTTGATTTGTTAGATAGAGCGCTTGAAGGTGCATCATTTTTCTACCTCAATACTCCGCAAAACCCAACAGGTAAACTCTTTACTAAGGAAGAAGTGTCCGCAATAGTTGATCTATGTGCAAAACATGGTGCGTTTCTAATTTCCGATGAAGCATACGAAGCCGTAGTTTTCGACGGCGAAAAACACTTCAGTCCAACCTCCTTAGAATATGAAAACATAATCAGCACGTTCACATTGTCTAAAACATTTTCAATGACGGGATGGCGGCTCGGTTATCTTGTTACACGCAACAAGCAGATTCCCCAACTTCTTAAGCTCGGTAATTACACACAAACCGCCGGAGTAACTACATTTCTTCAGTATGCAGCGGCAGAAGCACTTAACAATAAAGATGAAAGTAAAAAAGCCCTTAATGCAATGGTAACCGAATACGAAAAAAGAAGAGATCTTTTTTATGAGGGCTTATCAAGCATAGATGGATTAGGAGTTACTAAACCGAAGGGCGGATTCTACTTCTTTCCCGATTTTTCTAATTTCATTCCTAAAAATATTTCCGGAGAAGAGCGAAAACTCTACATATACAAGCTTCTATTAAATGAAGGAGTGGCTTCGGTTTACGGCTCATGTTTTGGAAATTATTTTGATGACTTCATCCGTTTCTCATTTTCAACCACACCGGTAGAAAATATTAAGGAAGGATTAGAGCGGATTAAGAAAATTTGTGCATGATAAAGATTAAGTTTTATTCTAGTGCTTGTGAATTATTTTCTCTTAAAAGCCGTTTGATAATTTTATAAATATTAAGAGGATTAATCATGAAAAGATACATTTTGCGGTTAAGCTTTATTTTATTTGCCTTTTTCTATTACAATGCTCAGGCACAGGTATTCACATTTAAGGTGGACGGTAAATTTATGAGCGGTAAAATTATCGAAGCCGTTGTTGTAAACCTTGGTGAAACCGGCTATTTGCAGATAAGAGCAGAAGCCGAAGATAAAATTGTCTATCTCTACTTTAAGGAAGCATTGTTAAAAGGGGAACCCCCGGTTAAGCTTAAATTCCGCGATCACAATCACGAAAAAGAGGAAACACCTGATTCGGAAATTATCTGGGTGCCCGATGGTCCCGATAATCCTCAGTGGAACTCGATAAATGGAGAAACAATAATAACGCAGCACGATCCGGAAGGGAAAACAATATCCGGTACATTTGATTTTGTTGTAGAAAAATTTCAATACTCTTCTAAAGCAAACAAGAAAAGACCAGGCGCAGAAATTACAAGCGGAATATTCTCTAATGTTCAATACAGAGTGGAAGAGAAAAAATATTGATGATCTACTCTTTCATTTAGAGTTAAAACACGGCAGCTTAATGTCTTTGTAAATTGTATTTGGGTACTCTCCATATATTCTTTTTGCGGATTATTTCTTTCGGCAAAACATTTTATTGTTCATCAAAAAACAGATGTTAATTGTCTAAGGAATGGAAGAAAGATTTTTAGACAATAAAAAATACTTGTAACTTTGAATTATTTTCCTTAATTACTACTGTAAGTTGAAAACTTCTCTTTTTCCTCATACAATTTCTTAATTGGTAATTATAAATTAGTTCTACGGGGGAAAATGAAAATAAAATTTTTAGCCAACCGATCATTTCTTACCACTATTAAAGTAATCACACTTATCCATGTTGCATATTCTTGCAGCGATACAGGCACTCCTCCTAAGGAAGAAGTTTTCAAAGACCCAAGAGAAATGACCTGGACATCCGATACAATTACCTATGAGGGAAGTATGCAAACCTTCTTAACATCTATGTGGGTATATTCACCCACCGATGCATGGGTTGCCGGTCATAACGAGAGAAGCTTTGGAGAAATATATCATTTTGATGGAAATAAATGGACTGAAAATGAACCGATGCGGAGCGGAGTCCCAATAAGTATAAAATCTATTAACCACATTATGGGCTTAACACCCAACAATTTATGGATGGTTGGTGATCGAAGAGGTTTTACAAGGAAAGATTTAATCCTGAATTGGAATGGTTCAACATGGAAAGAGCATGTATTAAATATCCAGTTACGCCCAATATGCTTATTTACAAATCGGGCTAACGATATATGGGTTGGATGCGATAGCGCTGTTGTTTATCACTACAACGGGACAAAATGGGAAAGCGATAAACCAAAAGTAAATCTTCCTTCTGTATCAACGTGTTTTATAAATGGGATAATAGTTAAGGATATAGAAACATATCTAAATGTGTATGTAAATGATATGGTAGGCAAGAGATATCTATTTTATTTCTTTAAGGGCAACATTAATAACTGGACAGTTCTAGATTCTATGGAAATAAAAGACCCGCAGTCAGTGATTAAATGGGGAAACTGGGGAATAAGTTTGGGTAATGAGGGCGGTATCTATTCCTTTGGTGATTTTGGAGTGTGGCAGTATATAAATAATGAATGGACCCATGTATTGCCAATAAACTATACAATGCACAGTGTTTATGAGTTAAAGAAAAATTATAAAATTGCAGTTGGTGTTTATGGAATGGCCTGGTATTATGATGGATTTACATGGCAGCAATTAAAAAATTTCTTTTCCCCCGAAGGAAGTATACATTTAACCAATGTCTGGACTAATGGAAAAGAGGTTTTTATTCTGGGTTACACATCCTGGCCTCAAAAAACAATAATCTGGAGAGGCAAATAAAATGGAGGAAAAAAGAAAAAACAAATAAGGCATGAAAAACCGGCAATTTCTTTA
>JAGXSM010000058.1 GCA_018333725.1 Melioribacter sp.
TCAACATTCACTTCCACAATTAGATTCCCTTTTTCTTCAAATGTGTAAGTAAAATCCAGATTCTCTTTTAGAGAATGATCCTGTAAATATTCATCTATCTTTCTTATAAATCCTTTTTCAAAATATCTGCTTAATTCAGATTTTAAAATGTCATTTCTCTCGGGTATAAGTAAAAGCTTTAGTAATTCATTACTGTAAGAAGAAATTTTTAATTCATGATCGACAAACAAAATAGGAATCGGTAGAGTTTTGAAAATATTTTTTGATTCAACCGGAGTAGTTTCTAACGGTTCAGTTTTTTCTATATCCTGTGAAAATCCTATTATTGCAACAGTTTTGTTATCAAGGTCGCAAATAGGGAATTGAATAATTTGAATCCCTTTTTTGAGATCAGGCGTAATTGGAGAGGAATTACTATCTATCACAACCGAGTTTGATGAATCGATTATATATTGATTAATAGTTTTATACAGAGAAACCAGGTACTTTGGCAAATAATCCTGTTCGTTTTTGCCTTCAAGCTGTGCAGAAGTAAAACCGAGAGTCTTCGAGTAAAAATCATTTACTAAAATAAATTTGCCAGCCGGATCTTTAATCCAGAAAAAATCATCCAGCTCGTTAATATCTTTCTGAAGTTTTGCTTTCTCTATAAAAGTAAAAGGATAGGTAAGTTTAATTTTATTTATAACCGATAATAATCTTTTATCACCGGTAAGTTTTTCAATTTCATTTGTTGCAATAATAAACTTCTTTGTCTCCCCTTCACTTTTCAATTCTGATGTTGTAGAAAAACATACAATAAAGTAGATGTTATTTTCACTTTTAAGAGGAGAAAATGTTATTTCATAATTTTTTAATTCACTTCCGGATTTAAATGCAATAACATCTTTTACCGCTATTTCATATTTCCTTGTATCAATAAAAATTCTTTGAAGTGTAAGTAGGTTCTGTTCATCAAAGAGATCGAAGAAATTAAGTTGAGGTGCAGCCGATGTAATTATTTTTTTTACTTCTGCATTAAGTGCAATAATTCTACCTGATTTATCGATTATCAGGCATGGAAGATCCAGCGACTTGGTAACTCCGGTCTTTATGTTTCGTAAATCATCCATGGAGAATATTATTCCTTATTGTACCAGGATTTGAACTGTATTGGAGTAAGGTGTATATGTTCTTGTTCCCAGGGATTGTCTAACCCGGTATTGATAAGTTATTCCTCTCTGAACAGTTGCATCTGTTGCAGTCTTTGTATCGGCTGGAAGTTTGATAAGCTCTTGAAATTGTCCATTACCAACTTTTCTTTCCACAATTACTTCCTTTTCCAGAGGTGTATTATCATCCCATTTCAAGTTAACAACGTTAATGCCTAATGATGCAGTTAAGTTAGAAGGACCGGCAACATCGGTATAATAAGTCGATATAGAAACTTCATTTGAATAACCGCTTATTGATGTATTGGTAAAATAAGCTACTCTGTATTTGTAACCTGTGCTTGGAGAAACAGAATTATCCTGATACTCTTCTGTATTTGGTGGAACAATTGCTACTCTTTTAAATTCCGTTGTGAATGGATCTGTCCTTTCAATAATAAAACCGGATTCATTTACAGCAAAGTCAACCCATTTCAAATTAACAAGCGAAGATCCAATTGCTTCAGCAATTAAATTCCATGGACCACCTGCAATATTTGATGTGCTAACTTCATTGCTGAATTCCGAATAACCAGAATTATTAAAAGCTCTCAACCTGTAGTAATAAACTACAAAAGCAGAAAGACCGCCATCAGTAGTACTGATAGTATTAGCCGGAAGTGTTTTAATTCTTCTATAAGTCCCACCACCTTCATCTTTACGCCATAGTTCGAAACCCGTTTCATTGGAAGAGGCATCATCCCATAATAAACTAACCGTAAAATCATTTAGTTTAGCCAGGAAGAGGTTTTGTGGAGTATTTGGAATCTTATCTTTTACATAAATATTTTCCTGAACTTTACTCTCTTTAGACCTTCCATTTTTATTATAGACTTTAACAGAATATTTAATTCTTGTTCCTAAAAATGTTGAATCGACTTTAAGAGATATTTGAGGATTCGTTCCATCAGTATTCTGCTCAAATCGCTGAACAAATTTTCCGTTTAGATAAATTTCGTAAAAAGATAATCCTTGTCCGCCGGATCCATCAGATGCCTGAAATGAAATATCATTCTTGCCAACTTTTACCGTATCGTTTGTAAGAGGTTTAAAAATCTCAATAGTCGGCGTTGTTGATTGTTGAACATCCGTCAGGGATTCAACACAACTTGCGAGGGAAAAAGCAAGCACTATCAATAAAGATTTACCGACTAACTTTTTCATATCAATTTTGGTTTGGTTTAAATAAAATTTATTCATTTTCTATTAATAATTTAAGAAATACTTTCGAGTAATAATAATCGAATAAAAAAGAAATATTAATCAATCTTATTTGCAAATTGGAAATTATCGGCTGGTAAATTTCATTAGTAGTGCTTGCCATCAAGATAATTTAGTTAAGAATGCAATTTTATTTATTAAAAATCTATGTTATCAAAATCAACCAATAATGAACGTGTTTCATGAGGATTCATCTTATCGATATAGAAATAAATTGTCTGACCTTCATTCTTTAATTCGTACCGCGGAACTTTAGTATTAATAATATCTGATGATACATTTACATTTCTAACTTTTTTATTAAGGTTTACCTGCACAACAAGTTCCGTGGTAACATTATCACTTGGATTAGTAAACTCAATAGCAACTCTACGCTTGCTTCTTGTGTCGTAACGAACTTCAACACCCTGTCTTCTGTTCCACCAATCTTTAAGCTGGTTAAGACTAGTAATCCACATATTTTTACTTTTGGCATAACGCAATACGTCTCTAATTACGGATGAATATTGTGGTTGAAGCTGATATTCAGAATGGACTTTAAATACGTATAATCCTCCTTCAAAAAGAATTCTGTCGATATCCTCTTCATAAGTATAGAGTTGAAAATCTGTATTTGTTAATCCATAGTTTTTAACAATTTCAATATCATCCCGGGCGGTCTTGGTTATAATCATTATCAATTTATTATTTCTAATTCTTGTTTCAGGAACGGAGCGACCGGTTAAAGAATCAGTCAGAAGAAATTCAATATTCTTAGATGCCATTGCTTGAAGTGTATTATCATCATAATAACCATTCAACGGCATAATTGCTCTTACTTCCCTACCCGCGATTTTACTTAATGTATCTTTAGCAAAACCAACATTAGAAAACTGAGTCTCTTTTTCAAATAATTTATTTATTGTATCCTCAGGAGATTCAATAAATCCAATGTCGATTATTGCACCAATATCACCCTTGCCAGCCAAAGATTTAACGATGCCGGGATTTTTAATTCCAACTTCAGTATCAAGAAAAAAAGTTGCCGGAAATTGATTGGGACTAATCAGGTTATTTACATTATAAACATTACCTATATTTTCTCTAAGAGTTGGAATAAAGAGGAATGCACCATCATAAGGCGCCGGCCAATCTTTTATAAAAGCAGTTGGTTGATAAGTAAGCCAGTTTAATGAATTATTGAATAGTTTTTCGAAAAAGATATAGTCTTTTTGAACACCGAGAACAGAATTTAATTCGAATCCATACCATACAAAACGACCTTTACCGTAATTTCCATAAGCAATGCCGGCACTTTTAGAGATTTCCTCACGAACTAATCCCGCTTCTTTTCTAAAGTCGTACCAAAAACTAACTTGTGTTGTTCTAGGTTCAAGTACTTCTGCATAAATTGGTCTATCCCAGGTAGCAATTTTAAGTGCATATCCGGTTGGAATTTCGGCGGTTATAGGTAAATTACCTCTTAATGTATGGACTTTATAAAACTCTTCTGGTTTAATTTCTCTGTTAAATTTCATTCCAAACACTTCAGTAAAAAATTCCCAGCCGCGCCATTTACCTTCATCAGAAAATGTTGCCGGGCCTCCTGATACAAATAAACTTCCTCCATTTTCAAGATATTTTTTTAACTGAACTATCTGTCTATCGCTTAAGGATTTTGATCCCGGAAGAATAACAACTTTATAACCTAAGTGTTGTCCTAATTCAATGGATTGATCAGTAATAATATCAAAATCCATTCTTGCACCTTTAACAAACTTCTTCCAGGTATCAACATTGTCTTTTAACCATGTACTTCCAGATGGAAGCATATTTTCCGTATAACGGGAATAGAGTATTGCAGCTCTGCCCGATTTTTCTTCACTAGAAAGTAATTGTAAATTTTGTTTGGTTGGTAAAATTTCTTTTATCTCATAACTTCCGTAAATATTACGGACTATGAGCAGGAATACAAGAATACCGGTAATTAAAAGTACCAGGCCACTTAGAAAAATTATTAAATAATTTACTCTAAGGCCTTTAAAATCTTTTACCGCCACCTGAGATTATCCTCTTGTTTTTTCTCTCTTCCACTCGGTTCAACATAACCTTCGTTTGTATAACGCATAAATTTCTTCTTTGCAGCAGATTTATCCGATTCTGTTTTTCTAACATTTTCTCCCGTAGGTTTTTGATACCGGCTACCCTCGGAATAAGAAGGTGCATTACCGACATAAGTTGGTCGAAGTTCAGGACCCCTAGCCGACTCTTCTCTGCCACCATAAGTTGGCTGACGTTGATAATCATATCCCGGTTCTTGTTGTGGTGCAACAACTTCAAAAGTTCTGCGTTCAGGCGCCTGAGTACGTTGTTCAGATACTAAAGGTGCAGGTGCTATCAACTCCGCCGGTATTGCAGAAGGTTGAGGGGCTTGTGCTAAAACACCTTTCCTTTCTCTTACTTTATAAAGTATGTATGCTCCGACGGCAAGAATGAAAGTTGAAATTGTAGCAACAAGAATAATTAATGAAAGTATAGGAATTAATTCCATATCTACCTCTATATAAAATTTTTATTTTGAACCAACTATCCCCGGAATCGGTCTTGCATTTGCCGGTGAAGGACTTGTTCCGGTTCTTTCTAATTTTCCCCAGGTCATTCGAACACCAAGGAATTCCTCAATCGTTGCCATTGCTTTAGTTACATCAATCAATAAGATGAAAACCAAACGGTAAACAATTGCATAAGGGACCAACCTAAATTCTTCTTTCTCAGCAGCAATACAATATACAGCAGACATTAAATCCAGCACAGCTATACCTACCCACCAGAGAAAGAGTGTAATATGAATTCCGTATAAGAGAGCAACCAGGATAAAATAGAGATTAACGAAAATGTTCATTGCCGGCCAGATTAAAGCTTCATAAAACATAGACCACATTATAAAACTATTATTAAAATTAACTGTAGGATTATATAAATATCTTTTGTGTTTTCTAATAGCTTGTAAAATTCCTCTTGTCCAACGGTATCTTTGTTTTAACAACTGATAAACTGAAGCCGGTGCCTCAGTATATGCAATAGCATTCGGTTCATAAATAATTTTCCATCCTTTAGATAGAATTTTCAAAGTAACATCTGCATCCTCGGCAAAAGTATCACTTGAATAAAATCCGGCGTCTCTTAAAGTTACTTTTCTAAAAACACCAATAGGACCGGGAATAATATTAACCATTTGTAAGAAACCCTGTGCACTCCTTGCTAAGTTTAATCCTTCTAAATATTCCAGTGCTTGTAAATCGGTTAAAATTTTCCCTCTGTTTTGTACTTTAACATTTCCGGCTACAGCTCCTACAGAAGGATCATCAAAATGACGCATTGCCATTTTTAGAGTATTAGGTGTTAATTGAGAATCACCGTCCATGCAGAGAACAAACTGTGCATCAGAATATTGGATACCGGCATTCAGTGCTTTTGATTTTCCACCATTAGGTTTGTTAATTAATGATACCTTAACTAATCCTAATCTGCCTTTATGATATCCGATAAGTGATTCACCAACTGCAGCTGTATCATCTGTTGATCCATCATTGACAATTATTATTTCGTAGTTGGGATAATCAATATCAAGGAGTGATTCGATTGATGAGTATAAGATTTTTCCTTCGTTATAAACAGGAACAATTATGGAAACAAAAGGATAATATCCCGGTTTTTTCTGTAAAGTATATTTCGTTGTATAGAAATATGCCATAAATAAAATTCCGAAATAACGGATAAGTAAGATGAAAAGAAAAATAACCAGAGAAACAATTGAAGAGTAAACGAATAAACCGCTCCATGTAAGAATGGTTAACGGCATTGTAATTAAAATTGTAATGAATAGTAAAATTGACAATAATCCAGTAATAAGAATTGTTCGCTTTTTTTCGCGTGCGAGGTTTCTGGATGGTGGCTGAACTTCTCTGTTATCCAGTGCAATTTGATATTTGTTAGATTTTGTTGCCATTACTAATTCTTCTATTCAACATTATTAAACAAATAAAGTGCCATAGCATTTCTTATTTTTCTCTAAAAAAACGAAGAATCTTTGCCTATTTCAAAGAAAAAAAGCTCATATTGAAATATCTGACTCATTACTATACAATTTTGATGACAATATAATTTAATAATTAAATTATTGCAAGCAAATAAGTTAATGACAATGCTTAAGAGTTTAGTATAAAAGAATAATTTAACTACCTTTTTTACAATAAAGAATTTATCGACTCATTTTTTGGTATAAATCCATAATAGAATCAAACAATAATTGAGAAACTCTTTGTCCGCCTAATTGAGTAAAGTGTGAATAATCTTTAAGTGCTAAAGGAGGTGCAGCATTAACCCATGAATCCATTGAGTTTTCGCCACCCATTGATTCCCATAAATTCCAAAAAGTTATTCCGGTTTTTTCAATTATTTTCTTTTGTGCTTCAAGAAGGAGCGATACATCAGGGTTAGTTATAAACTTATTCCCTCTTTTCATAGTTTTATCACCAACTCCAATTAAAAGAAAACTTGCATTTGGGAATAATGTCTTAAATTCTTCTATAATTGTCACCATTTTGTTTTCATAAAGATTGAAGATATTCTTATTAGGCGAATTAACATTTGCGCCGTAAGTAAGGATCACCAGATTGTATTCGATCAGTTCGTTGAAATCATTTATTATATTTTTTGGAATATCTGCCAATGAGACACCGGAATTACCCGGCATCGGGAAATTATCAAGATAGACACCATTACCTGATTCCAGACTCACACCATAGCAATAAGGAGCCTTTCCAGAAACAAATTTTAACTCAATAGATGTAACCTGATCCTTTAAATCAATTTTTAATTCCTGAACATTATTTCCGGGTTTAAGTTGAATTGTGGATTTTGTTTTATTGTTTACAGTGTATTGAAATGTTGTTGAATTATCTGCATTGCTATAGTAGAATTTAATTATCCTAAATGAACTTGTAGATGATAAATAATTTGTTGATTCATATTTAACCCAACTGCCGGGTTTTGGAACTGCCACCGATCCGCTAATGCCAAATGGTAGCCGATCAGGATTGCGTGTAATAATTGCAACATAATTCCAATCATCTGAAAATGTATGCTTGGTAGTTTGGCGCATTTTTATATCGACTGACACTATTTGTAATAAACCAGCACCCTTTCCACCAAATCTTTCCTGGAATTTTTCTCTAAGCCATTCACTTATAACATCCCCTTGAATTAAGGAATCGCCGTAATGAGCAATTTTTATTACCTTTTCTTTTGAATTTTTTAATGCATTAAAAAACTTTTTCATCTGATCTGTGTTGCCACTTAATGGAACAAATTTACCAAGTTGGATTCTACTTTGAGTAAATACATCAGAACCGGAATAAAATCCGAATCCCGAAAGAATAAAATTATCATTGCTGCTATTTGAGTAATGTATTGGTTTTGCATGAATTGCTAATGTTAATACTTGAAAAAACAATAATATGATTCTCAGAAATTTCATAATAATATTTGTCTTTTTTATTTGAATAATTGCTGAAATATAATAATTTTTTTTCAGCAGATTTGGAATCTGATAGGATATTTTAATTAGAAGAGACTCCAGTAAGCTGATAAAGAAGCAGAAAATGAACGATAACCGGCATCGTATCTAAAGCTATTCGAAAAACCGATTCTACCACTAATGTTTAAATACTTTATTAGATTGTAAACCGCTTCAGCATAAATCTCACTTATAACAAAATCTGCTTTAGGTACATACCCTAATTTACCACCGAAATTTCCCTTTAAAGAAGTGCCATAATTCCATGAATATTCACACCAGAGACTATGAGAATCAAATTCCTGGGGTGAATAATAATATGTTGAAATAAATGCGAAGTCAGAGAAAAAGTATTCATAGCCAAAATAAGCATTGTCAAAAAACTTTTTACCAATCCTCAACTGAAAATCATTTCCCTCATTTTTATCGGATAATTTATAATAACTATAGAATCCAGAAATCCGCATTAAGTCTTTCAATTGGTAGTAACCGGTTATTCTATATAATTCCGATTTATACCTAATATTTATCAATGTAGGTGAATATAGAATTAATCTTGCATCATTATTTTCATAATAAGCTGCAACAGAAAAACTCTCCGGTTTTTCGTAACGGAATGTTATATCACCAATATTTTTATTTGGCTCACCAAGTGCAGTTAAAATTCCATAGCTTCCTGATAAAGAGACTAATGGTGAAAAGTAAATTGACAAGATCCCTTTAATAGTAGTAAAATTTCTATTAAATAAATCGGTTCTGATATTTGTTCTGCCCCAGTATCCCCCGATACCAAGGAAACCGAAAATACCGGCATCAAGCCTTAGACCGTAACTCCACAATTTTAAGTTCTGGTTATCAGAATAATAATTTGTAAAGGGTGCCAGACCAACATTAGTTGGAATAAATCCGTAAAGGAAATTACCGATAGAAGAAATACCTCTGCTAAACCCTGATGGAGGAATCCAGCTTAGTCTTTGTTTTAATATTCTAACTTCTGATGTATCTGTCGTACTTTCCAGTAATTCATCGTATATATCTTCTGCTCTTCCGTATTCACCTTCTAATGTATAAGCATCTGCAAGGTACATTCTTCTTAAATCAATATCTTTTTTGATATAAGAATTATCAGGAAGTTCTAATAATTCTTCAAATAATTCATCTGCCCTTTCAAGTTCTTTATTTCTTATGTAATATTCTCCCAGAAAGACAAGTCTTTTGTTTAAGTCCTTTAGTTCCTGATCATTTTCGGCTTTGGAAATTAAATCTCTATAAATTTTGTCTGCTTTGGCCGGTTGGTCCGTTACTGCATACGCATCTGCTAAAAAAAGATTTAGTTCATCATCATCTGGTTTAATTTTTTGAAGACTTTCAAGTTCAGAAACAGCCATAAGAGAATCTTTATTGTAATAATAAATTCTAGCTCTTTGCACTGCAAGGCGGTAGTCAAATTCATCATTAAGCAGTTTATCATAAATTTCTATTGCTTTTGGAAAATCCTTTGTGCATGCAACAATATCAGCATATTCTCTTAATTCATCTCGGGTAGGAGCAGTCCGTTTTGAAAAATATTCTTCATATTTATTTCTTGCTTCTTCGCAATTACCATCGTCTACATATCTACCGGCTTCAGCTTTAATTTCGAAAACCAGTTGCTCTTCGTAAGCAGAAAGATGAATAGCATAATTACTTTCAGCAGTTTCAACTTCCGGATCATTAGGTGCAATACTTTTGGCAATATCAAGATATTTTCTTGCTTCAGGAAAATTCTTTTTCCATGAATACATAGAAGCCAATGATATATAAGCATGAATTTCATTCGGTCTGTTTGAAACAACATTCAACAAATATTTTTCGGCTATATCAAAATCCAGAACAGTCCAGACTGCAATCTGTCCTCTTAATAATTGATAATCGAGATTATTCGGATCATACTGTAATAACTTATTAAGCTGTGAAATTGAACGTTCCCATTCATAATTCCAAGCACAATATTTTGAATAGAGAAAACGTGCATCAAGGTCCTGATCTTCAGGAATATTTTCGAGATATTCACTTAATATTTCTATAGCATTATCGAAATAAAAAAGGTTGGAATATGCTTCGGCTAATTTTATAACT
The DNA here is from genome assembly GCA_018333725.1 of Melioribacter sp. GTDB lineage: Bacteria > Bacteroidota > Ignavibacteria > Ignavibacteriales > Melioribacteraceae > DSXH01. The sequence continues at coordinate 10,087 of JAGXSM010000058.1, forward strand.
GCTTGTTTATCTGTCGGATCTCTCTTAAAAATCTCTGTATAGAATGTAACTGCATTATTAAAAGTACTATCGCGATAATCTGTTACTGTTTTAAGTAAACTTTTAAACTCATCATTATCACTTTGCGAAGTCTGTAATATTTGCAATTGCTGATATGCTTCTTCGTAACGGTTAGCGGCAATTAATTCATTAATCAGGTTATACCGGATCTGAGTGTTTTCCGGGTCCCTTTGAAGTATAGAAGTAAATCGATCGATTGGATAGACTTTTTCATACGCTCTTGGTTGATATTGGAGGAGATAAGCTTGATTTCTTGCCTGGTCCAAACCGTCTTCGGCTTCCTTAAAAAATGGTTTAAATGATAGGGCTTTCTTAAAAGCATCTTCTGCAATTCTGGTTTTACTAAGCCATAATGTAAAATAACCGTAACGGCTCCATAATCTCCAATCGTCAGGATAACGATCTACATACTTTTTTAATATTCGTTCCCCTTTTACAATTGAACCTGTTTTAGCAAGTATTTCTGTATAACGAATAATTTCATCGGGCGATGCATTATCGTCACGTTTCAGGTATTCATCGTACCAAAGTTCAGCATTACTCCATTCTTCAAGCCAACGATAACTCTTCCCTATTTCCAAATAGCTAAAAGCATAATCTGGATCAACTGCAATATCTCTTTTGTGTCCTTCAATTTTTTTGTAAAGAAGGGCATGCCATGTAGAAATAACCCTGTTCAGATCAATTTGAATTTGTTTATTTGATGGATCAAGTCGGCGTGCACGTCTAAGGTCTAAAACTGAATATTGATATTCAGTAGTAGTTTCGTAGCATAATCCTCGTAAGTGATATCCTTCTGCTAATTGCGGATTGGCAGCAATAAATTTGTGGAGCTGGTCAATTGCTTCTTTATATCTACCTTCTTTAATTAAAATTTCGGCCTGACGTTTTAATACATTGGAATTTACCTGAGAGTAGGCAATAGTGGTTGCAAGTAATAATGTAAATAGTATTTGAACACTGTACCTCATTAACCGATATATTTGTTTAATGGCTGATATGTATTTGTAGAAGATGTTTCTGCTGTTAAAACAAATTCCATCATCGATTCAGCATTTTCAACACGTTCATCAACTTCCAGATTGAATATTGAAATATACTCGAGTGCTGCATTAATATAATTTGGATCGTGACTTGGAAGATTATTTTGAACATTGCTCATTAAGTCAACTACCGTTTTTAAATTTCCCCTAACAAGTAGCACAATAACTTTGTTTTCGATAATACAAATCTTATCCTTCTTACTTGTTGCATGCCTGACTGCATTCTGCAATTGATTAATAGTTAAGATTCCTTTTATCTGTGCAGCGGGATCCAGTTTGAATGAAACTATATTGAATGTTTGTCCCGTACTTTTATAAAGTGCAATCTGGTTATTAAGTATCAACAGGAAATCGTTATAGTTATATATGTTAGAAAAAGCATAAGGTTCGGTAGGCACATCAATCTTAGTAGGTCTGTTTATCATTCTTGGCCTTGGTAGCGAAGCCGGGGTTTCATCGGTAGTATAAAGAGGTTCTTTTGAAAATTCTGTTGTTACGCCTTTATATGGTTCGATTCTGTAGTCTGCTGTAAATTCACCTTCGGTGTGTCCAACATTAGGAATAATAGTAACAGTGCCGCTATGGATTCTTTCTCCAGCACCGACTTGCTTTTTTAATTGAATTACTCCAGTTACAAATTGTGTAAGACCTTCAACAATTGATTGTGTCTTTTGTGTAGCAGGTTCACTTATTATAAACATGCTTGTAATATCTCTCTCTTCAATTGTTTCGAGTGTATGAAGGAAAGTATCTCTTAGATGATCAAGATTCTTGAAACCGACGAACGGAGTAAGTTCATCAAAAACTATTCTTGTCGGATTGTATTGATTAACCACTGTAATAATATCATTGAAATACTCTACAAGATAATCATCGGGGTTATACATATCATAAATATCATTTGGTGGTGCAACACGCACTACAATAATTAAATTCTGATTCATGTAAGATTGGATGTCAAAGTTCAATGATGCTGCTTGAATCATTAGATCTTTAGGACGCATAATAGTAAAGAACAAACATACTTCAGCATTCTTGGCAGCTTCTAAAGCACATTGTAATCCAATTAATGTTCTGCCCGATTTCCTCGGACCAACTACAATGTAACTTCCACCTCTATAAATTCCGCCCCAGTTTTTATCAATAAATGAAAATCCTGAGGGGATTCTTCGTACAGAACTTACCATGATCTTACCTATTATTTACTTTTACTAAGGTGTATATAGCCAAATTATATGCCACGTATACTTCCAAAAACAATCAATTATCGCACTTTTTCTAAATAACCTATGTCAATAATGATAATTTGCACCAAAACAATACACTCAAAATTACCTGTTTACAAGATTACCAAATACAAAAATAGCAGTTGCATTAGCAGCAATCGTCGGTTCATTTGTAATATAATCTACACGGTCATCCCGGTAAAACATATCATTCGTCTGAAACTTAGCATATTTATCAGGATTTTCATAAGTGATATTATAATTTTTCAAAAATTCTTTAGTAGCCGGACCGGCTGCAAATCCACCGTTTAATTTACCTTTGATAAATGAAACCTGATGATGGAAATTTTTTGTGAAGTTTTTTCCGACTTTAAAAATAAAACTTATACCCCAGGGGTTACGACCTAAAATAAAATCTTTTTGAACTGTTGCAAGTGAGTTATAAGATTTATCATTACTTAAACGTGACCATAAAATATTTAGAAAAGTAATTCCTAATAAAGTATGGTTGGTTCCCCAACTTAGTGTAGTCCCTAACCCGAATAAATTGTTCTGCATATTTTTAGAAAAATGTTCCAGGCTATTTTCTATAAAGTCCTTATATTTTGTATCGAACATTGCAAGACGATAATGAGCAATTGAATTAATATTTCCCCAGCTCCACCAGAAATCCGATCCGGCAGAATCGGCATAAAGTTTTGCATCGTTTAAGTAATTCGGTTTTTTGTTGGTAAGGTAAAGTTCTACAGCACCGAGAGCCATTTTACCTTCGAATGAATTATCCAGATACATTCCTGTGCCGCTACTATCAACATCGGGTACCCGGTTACTTATAGAATAATATTTTTCAGCAAGTCCCAGACATTTATCGGCAAATTCATTGTACTGGAATTTATCGCGCCAAATTCTTGATGCGATTGCCATAGTAGCAGAATAAATCCCTATTAAATTTTTTCCAATTCCAACGAATCCGGGTCTATCGAAAGCAAGCGGATCATCTTCGGGCAATCGCCAACCAACATCATGATCTCTTAGATCCTGAACCTGTGTAATGAATTTATCGCTTTTATAAGCAGCACGGATCATCCAATCCAAACCGATTTTTGCTTCTTCAAGAATATCCGGAGAACCGTTTCTGTCTCTATCAAATCCGAATTTCTGCGGATTGAATTCATAAGCAAACAAAAGTATATATGTGGAGTAAGCAGTTGTATTAAGAAACTTAACATAGTCTCCGGCATCATGCCATCCGCCTGTTAAATCGACTGATTGCTGAAGAGTTCTTTTTCCATCTACTATACTTGTTGCATCTGCAATATGACAAACTTTATGGAGTTCGGGATTTGTGTATCCGCATCGTTGTATTTTAAAAAAATCCAGTAATAATTCTGCGATCCCTTTATTAACATTGTTACTAATTGCAAACGGTAAAGATTGACGGTTCGCAGCTTCAAGTAAAAACTCACCTGTTTGTGCAACGGTTGTAAAATCAAACGAGTATGTAAACTTGAAATTACCGTATGGACCAAGATTATTTTTAAGAACCTGAGAATAAGCAGCTTGATTTGTCCGTATATTTTTTACTTCAACTTTAAGTCCATCCAGATTTGTATTAGATAGTATAATAGCAGTTTTATTTTCGTCAGTTAGAAAGCCGACTTGATTCAACCTGAAATAAATTTCTGTTTCTGCTTTTAAATTAACATTACAATTTGTAGATAAAACCAGTGAAATACTCAGGTAGATATATAAACTAATTCTTTTCATTTTCCGCTTTCAATTTTCCGGATTTTTGGTCGATACACGAAATTATAAACAGTGGAATTCTATAATGAGTTCGTTCTAATACTAAGTAAATCTCATTCCGGTCGGTAAGATAATTTGTTTATAAGTAAATTAAAAATCTAACTAAT